>DATJXN010000135.1 GCA_035500095.1 Candidatus Binataceae bacterium | reverse complement strand
GTTCGTGCGCGAGGGCGAGATGAGCCTGTTCGTGCTCATCCTCATCCTTCTGATTGTGGTCGGGGTGACCGGATTCATCGTGTACGTCGAAACCGGCCAGCGGCGGATTCCGATTCAGTACGCGCGGCGCGTCGTCGGACGGCGAGTCTATGGCGGCCAGAGTTCGCACCTCCCGCTCAAAATCAACACTGCCGGCGTCATTCCGCCGATTTTCGCATCGTCGATCCTGGTCTTTCCCGCGACTGTGGCGACGTTCCTGCCCGCGGCCAAGAACTATTCGTCGCTGCTCACGCCGGGGGGATGGGTCTACGATGTCGTGTACGTGGTGCTGATCGTCTTCTTCTGTTATTTCTATACGGCAGTCACCTTCAATCCGGTCGACGTCGCTGACAATCTGAAGAAGTACGGCGGTTTCATCCCCGGCATCCGGCCCGGACGCACCACCGCCGCGTACATCGATCGGGTGCTGTCGCGGATAACGCTCTTCGGGGCCATCTACGTCAGCATCATCTGCGTCCTGCCGACGCTGCTGATCCAGCGCTTCAATGTGCCGTTCTATTTCGGCGGCACCGCGCTGTTGATCGTGGTCGGCGTGGCGCTCGACACGGTAGCCCAGATGCAAACCCATCTGCTGACCCGCAACTACGAGGGCTTTATGGGCCGCGGCCGCATCAAGTCCCCCAGAGGGAGGTAGGAGCGGTGCGGATCGTATTGCTGGGCGGCCCCGGTGCGGGCAAGGGCACGCAGGCAAGGATGCTCGAGAAGCGTCTGGGCGTGCCGCAGGTGGCAAGCGGCGATCTGCTGCGGGCGGCGGTGCGCAACCGCACTGCGCTCGGCCTCGAGGCCAAGCGCCACATGGACAAGGGCGCGCTGGTCCCCGATGAGCTGGTGCTTAAGCTCGTCCAGGAGCGGTTGCAGCAGCCCGACGCGGCGTCCGGCTTCATCCTGGACGGTTTTCCACGCACGGTTGCGCAGGCCGAGACGTTGTCCGCGTTCCTGCAGGAGCGCGGCGCCCGGCTCGACAAAATAATTGCTATAATCGTACCTGATGACGAAATCGTTAAGCGCATCTCGGGGCGGCGCACCTGCAAGAGCTGCGGCGCGATGTACCATCTGATTTACGATCCGCCGCGCAATCAGGGCCTGTGCAACAGTTGTAACGGCGAGCTCTACCAGCGGGACGACGATGCCGAAGATACGGTGCGGATGCGCCTTGAGGTTTTCGCCGCCACGATGCGGCCGCTGCTGGAGTACTACGAACGGTCGGGCCAGCTCGCGCAGATCGACGGCATCGGACGGCCCGAGGAAATTCAGCAACGCATTGTCAACGCGCTCGGGCGGGCCGATGCGGCGACGAAGGGTTAAACGGCGTGATCCATCTCAAGAATTCCGAAGAGATCGCGCTGATGCATAGGGCGAGCATGATCGTGGCCGAAATCCTCGAAGAGCTGGCGGGTGCGGTCAAACCCGGGATCACTACGGACGAGCTCGACCGGCTCGCGGAGGAGCTGACCTATCGCAAGGGGGCGCGGCCGGCGTTCAAGGGATACAAGCCGCACAACGTGGTGTATCCCAAGACGCTCTGCGTGTCGATAAACGAGGAGATCGTTCACGGCATCCCGTCGGGCCGGCGGCTGCGGCCGGGTGATATCGTGGGACTCGACTTCGGCGTGGTTTATCAGGGCTTTTACGGCGACGCGGCGCGCACTGTCCCGGTCGGCAAGATCTCCAATCAGGCCGAGCACTTGCTGCGCGTCACGCGCGAGGCGCTGTATGCGGGGATCGAGCAGGCGCAGGTCGGCAACCGGATAAGCGATATCGCGCGCGCCGTGCAGCATACCGCCGAGAGCGCGGGCTTTTCGGTCGTGACCGAGTTCGCCGGCCACGGTATCGGGCGAAGCCTCCACGAGGAGCCGCAGGTGCCGAACTATGTGCGGCGCGGAATGCCGAATCCGCGGCTGCAGGAAGGGATGGCGCTTGCGATCGAGCCGATGATCAACCAGGGAACGGCCGAACTGCGCATCCTGGACGACGGCTGGACGGCAGTGACCGCCGACGGAAAGCTGTCGGCGCATTTCGAGCATTCGATTGCGATAACGAATCGCGGGCCGCAGATTTTGAGCGAAGTGGCGCATGTCTAAGGGAGACGCGATCGAGGTACAGGGCACGGTGCTCGAAGCGCTCCCCAACGCGATGTTTCGGGTGTCGCTCGAGAACGGACATCGGGTGTTGGCCCATATTTCAGGCAAGATGCGCATGCACTACATCAAGATCCTGCCGGGCGACCGGGTCACCGTGGAATTGTCACCGTACGATCTGACGCGCGGGCGCATCACTTATCGGATGCGCTAGGAATTCGGGCACAACGACTGGACAGAAAGGCTTGAAACAGGGAAACGGCCGCACAGCGAAGCGGACAAAATGCGATGAAAGTCAGGGCCTCAGTTAAGAAGATTTGCAAGAATTGCAAGGTTGTGCGCCGCCAGGGCGTGGTGCGCATCCTGTGTTCCTCGAACCCGCGTCACAAGCAGCGCCAGGGCTGAGCCGCGCTGAGCGCATCTTACGGGGAAACCGGGGAAAACAGGGAACAAGGAGAGTCGTCGCATGGCACGTATCGCGGGAGTTGAATTGCCGCATCACAAGCGGATGGAAGTCGCGCTTACCTACATCTATGGAATCGGCCGCAGCGCGGCGCTGAAGATCCTGGCCGAGGCCAGAGTCGATTCGGCGCGCAACAGCGACGACCTGGGCGCCGACGAGCAAGTGCGCATCCGCAACGTTATCGACGAGAAGTACAAGGTCGAGGGCGACCTGCGGCGCGAAGTGCAGCAATCGATCAAGCGGCTGATGGATCTCGGATGCTACCGCGGTATCCGTCATCGGCGCGGTTTGCCCGCGCGCGGCCAGCGGACACATACCAACGCCCGCACGCGCAAGGGCCCGCGCAAGGTCGTGGCGGGCAAAAAACAGGCGCCCTCCAAGGGTTAGGGCGGAGTCGGACAGGATATCCGCCGATTGAAAATTCGTGGCACAACCTATCGGCCTGAAATATCGGTCCAAGCGCAGGAGAGCAAGCAAGCCTGATGGCTGACGAAAACAAGGAAACGAGGCCCGCGGCGGGAAAGACCCAGAGCGGCGCCGAGCCGTCCGGGGGCGCTGAAAAATCCGCCGGAGGGGGTGGCGCGCCCGCGGCGGCTCCTGGAGCACCCGCTGCGGCTGCGGCGGCGCCTGCGCCGCGGCGGCGGCGCACGCGGCGCACGGTGCCCGAGGGCGTCGCGCACGTGCATGCGACCTTCAACAACACGATCGTCACCATCGCGGACCAGCAGGGTCTGGTGGTGGCATGGGCGAGCGCCGGATCGGTCGGCTTCAAGGGATCGCGCAAGGGCACGCCGTTCGCCGCGCAGATGGCGGCAGAGGCCGCGGCGCGCAAGGTCAGCGACGTCGGAATGCGCGCGGTGGTGGTGTACGTCAAGGGCCCGGGCGGAGGACGCGAGTCGGCGGTGCGCGCGCTGCAGGCGGCGGGCCTTTCGGTCATTTCGATCAAGGACGTGACTCCGATCCCGCACAACGGATGCCGGCCGCCCAAGCGGCGCCGCGTTTAGGAGAACAAGGGTGGCAAGGTACCTGGGAGCGGTATGCCGGTTGTGCCGGCGCGAGGGGCTCAAGCTCTTTTTGAAGGGCGAGCGCTGCTACACGGACAAATGCGCGATCGAGCGGCGCAATTATCCGCCCGGTGCGCACGGACAGGCCCGCACGCGGTTCTCCGAGTTTGCGATTCGCCTGCGCGAGAAGCAGAAAGTCAGGCGGATCTATGGTTTAATGGAGACCCAGTTCAAGCACTACTTCGAGATGGCCGAGCGGATGCCCGGCGTCACCGGCGACAACCTGCTGGTGCTGCTGGAGCGCCGGCTCGACAGCATGGTGTACCGGCTCGGGTTTGCCAGTTCGCTTGCGCAGGCGCGCCAGGTCGTGCGCCACGGCCATATTGAAGTGGACGGCAAGCCGGTTACGGTGCCTTCCTATCTGCTGGACGTGGGCGAGATGGTGAGCGTGGCCAACCGCAGCCGCACGAAAAAGGTGATTGTTGAGGCAATCGAGATGTCGCAGCGCCGCGGCGTGCCGCCGTGGATCGCGCTTGAGCGGGATCAGTTCCGCGGCTCGATGCGCGCGCTGCCGGCGCGCGCCGACCTGACGATGCCGGTAAGCGAGAAATTGATCGTCGAGCACTACTCGCGCTGAGCGTGCGCGGCCGCGCGGCGGACGGCGATGGGGTGGGGGCGAAAAAAAATTCCGGAGAAGAGCGATCGGATATGCACAATGATTGGCGGGATCTAATTAAGCCGAAGGCTGTCGAGTTCGACGAAAAGGAACTGACCCCGACCTACGGACGGTTCTTCGCCGAACCGCTGGAGCGCGGCTACGGCATCACGATAGGCAACGGCCTGCGCCGCATCCTGCTGTCCTCGCTGCCTGGCTTCGCGATTACCGCGGTGCGGATCAAAAACGTGCTGCACGAATTTTCCACCGTGGCGGGCGTCAAGGAGGACGTGACCGATATTGTCCTCAATCTCAAGGAGGTGCGCCTGCGCCTTCACGAAGGCGAGCATCTGACCGCCACGCTCAAGGCGCGCGGCGAGGGTACGGTGACCGCGCGCGACATCACTGGCGGCCCCAGCCTCGAAGTGCTCACGCCGGACCAGCATATCGCGACGCTCGAGAAGGGCGCGGAACTGGAGATGGAGCTGGTGATCCGGCGCGGACGCGGCTACGCGCCGGCCGAGCGCACCGAGGACGAAGAGCCGATCGGGACGATTCGGCTCGACGCCGTCTATTCGCCGATCAAGAAGGTCAATTTCACCGTTACCAACGCGCGTGTCGGTCAGCGCACCGACTATGACCGCCTGGTGCTGGAGATCTGGACCGACGGCTCGATCTCGCCGCGCGACGCGCTGACCTATGCGGCGCGAGTGGCGCGCGACCAGATGACGATCTTTGCAGGCGTCGAGGAAGAGGCCGAGGCGCCGATCGCCGTCGAGGGCGGCGAGCCGCGGCCGATGCTCAACGAGTATTTGTACCGCCCGGTCGAGGGGCTGCCGATTTCGGTGCGCGCCTTCAACGGCCTGCAGAACGCCGACATCAAATACATCGGAGAACTGGTCCAGCGCACCGAGCAGGACATGCTCAAGATCAAGAACTTCGGCCGCAAGTCGCTCAACGAGATCAAGGAGGTCCTGACTGACATGGGTCTCTCGCTCGGGATGCGACTGGACAACCTGCCGCCGCGCAACGAGCTCGACCGCATGTGGGCCGAGCAGGAGCGGCGCGAGTCGGCCTGAAGAGCGCCGCGCGAGCGTACCTCTGGAGCAACGCTGGAGCAACGATAGATGCGTCACCTTAACTCGGGCCGCAAGCTCAATCGCACCTCGGCCCATCGCAAAGCCCTGATGCGCAACCTCGTCCTGAGCCTCATCCAGTACGGGCGGCTCAAGACCACGGACGCCAAGGCCAAAGAACTCAGGCGCTGGGCCGACCGGATGGTGACGTTGGGCAAGCGTGGCGACCTCGCGGCGCATCGCCGGGCCTACGCGTTTCTGGGGTCCCACGGCGCGGTCAAGAAGCTGTTCGACGAGATCGCGCCCCGCTTCAAGGAGCGTCCGGGCGGCTACACCCGCGTCATCAAGTATGGCGTGCGCCGCGGCGACGCCGCGTCGATCTCGGTGATCGAATTTACCGGTGCTTCCGAAGCCGCCGCGCCGCGCAAGAAGCGGCGCAAGCCTGACACCCGCGAGCATCAGCACGGCGGCGAGCGGCGCGCCGCGGCTGCCGCCGGCTAGAACCGGGCGAATATCCCGATTCCGGTACAAAACAGCACCGTAGCCGCCCCGGCTTCGCCGCTGTTTCATGCAAACATCGCCGCCGTCCGCCCGTAGGCAGCGCGTCACAAAGCGTCGAAAATCATCCGAAGGCGGCCGCAAACCCGCCACCATCGGCAAACCTCCGGCGCCAACGTGCCGAAGGCGCTTTCGCTCTGCTAGACTCGACCCGAAGTTATGATCGTTTCGTCCCGTGGAGTGCGCGAATGGCCAACGAATTGATTAAGCCCGACAAGTTCTTCCTGAGCCGCTTCGGGATGACCGAGAGCGCGCTCGAAGGCACGCTCGGCGCCGCGCTGGAGCGCAAGGCGGACTACGCCGATCTTTATTTCGAGTACCGCAGCGCCGAGGGGCTTAGCCTTGAAGACTCGATCGTCAACCGCACGAGCAAGAGTTTGAGCCACGGCGTCGGTGTGCGCGTCTGCGCCGAAGACCGCACCGGCTACGCCTACTCTGACGAGGTCACGGTCGATCGGATGCGTCTTGCGGCCGAGGCCGCGCGCGCGATCGCGCACGGCGGTGGCGACGTGCCCGCGGCGGTGCAGGTCGGCCGCCCGGTGGCGCGTCACGCGCTGTACGAGCTCGAGAGCACGCCGCTCGAGGTGCCGCTGGAAGAGCGCGCAAAGCTGCTCAACGAGATCGATCGCGTAGCGCGCGAATTCGACCCGCGGGTCAAGAGCGTGATGGCCTCGTTCGCGGCCGAGCGCAAGATCGTGATGGTGGTCAACAGCGAGGGACGGATAGCCGCCGACGTGCAGCCGCTTTGCCGCCTCAACGTGATGGTCATCGCTGAGGACGGCAAGGGCCGCCAGTCCGGAAGCTCGGGCGGCGGCGGACGGGTGGAGTGGAAGTTTTTCTTCGAGGGCGATCGATGGCGCGAGCATGCGCTCAAGGCGGCGCGCCAGGCGATCGTCAATCTCGACGCCGTCGACGCGCCGGCGGGAGAAATGATGGTGGTGCTGGGCCCGGGATGGCCCGGGATCCTGCTGCACGAGGCGATCGGGCATGGGCTCGAGGGCGACTTCAACCGCAAGCGCACCTCGGCCTTCTCGGGCCGTATCGGCGAACGGGTGGCGAGCGAGTTCTGCACCGTGGTCGACGACGGCACGATTCCCAACCGCCGCGGCAGTCTCAATATCGACGATGAGGGAACGCCGACCTCGCGCACCGTGCTGATCGAGAAGGGGATCCTGCGCGGCTACCTGCAGGACCGCCTCAACGCGCGGCTGATGAAGATGGAACCGACCGGCAACGGACGGCGCGAGAGTTTCGCGCACAGCCCGATGCCGCGGATGACCAATACCTTCATGCTGCCCGGCGATTCGACGCCCGAGGAAATTCTCCGTTCGGTGCGCAACGGGCTCTACGCGGTGAGTTTCGGCGGCGGACAGGTCGATATCACCAACGGCAAGTTCGTGTTCTCGGCCTCGGAAGCCTACCTGATCGAGGACGGCAAGGTGACGCGCCCGGTCAAAGGCGCAACGCTCATCGGCAGCGGCCCCGACGTGCTCACGCGCGTGACGATGGTGGGCAACGACCTCGAACTCGATCCGGGCGTCGGCGTGTGCGGCAAGGATGGCCAATCGGTGCCGGTCGGCGTGGGCCTGCCGACGATCCGCATCGACTCGATAACGGTCGGCGGCACGCGCTCCTGACGCGGACCCGGCGGCGGACGGAGAGATATCGCAGATGTCATCGGTTGAACCCGGGATCGAGCTCGCTGAGTGGAGCCTCGAGCAGGCGCGCGCCGCTGGCGCAGACGCCGCCGAGGTCCTGATTGCGAGCGGCGAATCGCTGAGCGCCGGCGTGCGCATGGGCGAGGTCGAGAAGCTCAAGAGTTCGCGCGAGCGCCGGCTCGGCGTGCGCGTGTTCGTCGGAAAATCGTCGGCCACGGCGTCGACCGCCGAGTTCGAGCGCAAGGCGCTCGGCGAGTTCGTCGCCGATACGGTGCGCCTTGCGCGCCTGACCGCTTCCGACCAGTGGTCCGGCTTGCCCGAGCCGTCGCTGCATCCGCGGGTCCTGCCGGAGCTGGAACTCTCCGATCTCACGAGCGGAATTATCGACGCCGACCGCGCGCTCGAAATCGCGCGCAAGGCCGAACGCGCCGCGCTCGGCGCCGACCGCAGAATCAAGAACTCGGACGGCGCTGAGTTCGACTCCGGCCGCTACCGCGTGGTCTTCGCGAACAGTCAGGGCTTCACCGGCGAGTACCAGGGCACCAGCTACGGCTTCGCCGTCGCGCCTATCGCGGAGGAAAACGGCGCGATGCAGACCGGGCACTGGTACACGCAGCATCGGCGCTTCGACGGCCTCGAAGATGCTGAGTCGGTGGGGCTGACCTCGGCCAAACGGGCGCTCAGAAAGCTCGGTGCGCGCAAGATAAAAACCACGCGCGTGCCGATCGTGTTCGATCCCGACATGGCGGCGAGCCTTATCCGCGCCTTGGCGGGCGCGGCGTCGGGGCCGTCGCTCTATCGCGGCGCGTCGTTCCTGGTCGGGCGGCTGGATACGGAAATCGCCGCGGGCGGCGTAACGATTATCGACGACGGCACGATGCGCGGCGGGCTTGGCTCCAAGCCGTTCGACGGCGAGGGCCTGCCGGTCACGCGCAAGAGCGTGGTCGATCGCGGCGTGCTCAAGACCTATCTGCTCGATACATACTCGGCGCGGCGGCTCGGCCTCTCCTCGACCGGCAATGCCGCGCGTTCGGTGGGCGACGCGCCTTCGGTCAGCCCGACCAATCTCTACCTGCAGCCCGGCGTGTATTCGCCCGAGGAGATGATCCGCACCGTCAAGAACGGGCTCTACCTGACGGAACTCATCGGGTTCGGCGTCAACGCGGTTACTGGCGATTACTCGCGCGGCGCGGGCGGGATGTGGATCGAGAACGGCGAGCTTGCCTACCCGGTGCAGGAGATCACGATTGCCGGCAATCTGAAGGACATGTTCATGTCGATCGAAATGATCGGCAACGATCTCGTCTGGCGCTCTTCGACGGCCGCCCCGACGCTGAAGATTTCAGAAATGACGATCGCCGGAGAATAGGGCCTGCGCTCTGCCGCCGCGCTGCCCGCGCACCTCAGGTATCCGAGCGCCCTAGCTCCGCGAAAACAGCGAGCGAACGAGGCGCATCAGGTAGCGCCAGAAATTGATCAGGAAGCCCTGGCGCGCGACCGTGCCCGCCGCTTCGGCCTTCAACTCGGCCTCGGCCGCGGCGAAGAACTGTCCGATCAGCATCTTGGCCGCGCTGTCGATAACGCGCTGGCCAACCTGCATCAGCGGACCACCGATCAGAACGTCGCCGCCATAAGTCACCGCGGTTTCTTTGGGACCCTTGGCTACCAGGTCGAGCGTGCCCGATCCGCGCATGAAACCCTGCTTGCCTTTGCCGTCGACGTTCATTTTGTAGTGCTCTGGCGGACGCACTTCGTCGAGCTTGAGCTTGCCGGCATAGACGCCCTTGACCGCAGCGATACCGACGTTGAGCGTGCCGGCGAACTCGGTCGGGCTGATCACTTCGAGCTTTTCGCATCCCGGAATCAGGCGCGAGAGCCGTTCGGGATCGTTGAACAGCGCCCATACGCGGTCGCGCGGCGCTGAGAGCGTTTGTTCTCCGGCGATTTTCATGTCGAATTGTTGATCCGCAACTCCTGCGAAACGTCCTCAGGGTTTGGCGCGCGCGACTGCGCTCGCGAGCGCGCGGCGGGTGTAAACGCGCGCGAGTTCCGCGCGAAAATCCGCAGAAGCGTGGATGTCGGCCAGCGGATCGACTCCGTCCGCCGCGTGCGCCGCGGCATCCGCGAGCGCCTTTGTGTCAGGCGTCCTGCCGTTGATCGCGTCTTCGACCGCATGGGCGCGAAACGCCTTGGCTCCGAGCCCGGTTATCCCGACGTGCGCGCCCTGGCATTTGCCGCTCTTGTCGAGCGTGAGGCACGCGGCGACCCCGACCATCGCGAACCCCGAAGCGGGCTGGCGATGCTTGAGATAGGCGAAACCGGCTCCCGCCGGCAGCGGCGCGAAGCTGACCGCGGTCAGAATCTCGCCCGGCTGAATCGCGGTCGTCATCAGGTCGATAAAGTAATCCGCGGCCTTGACCGCGCGCGCGCCCGCGGCGCTATCGAGCCGCACCGCGCCCTCGAGCGCGAGCACCGCCGCCGGGTAATCGGCCGCCGGGTCGGAATGGGCGAGGCTGCCGCCGATCGTGCCGCGGTTGCGCACTTGAACGTCGCCGATATTGCCGGCGCATTCGGCCAGCAATCCGAGCTTGTCGCGCAACAGATCCGAGGTGTGGACCGCACGATGAGACACGGCCGCGCCGACGGTTATGCGGCCGCCCTGTTCGACGATTTGGGCGAGTTCGGCGATGCGCGCGATGTCGACCAGATGGCGCGGCTGCGCCAGGCGCAACTTCAGGATCGGCAGCAGGCTATGGCCGCCCGAGATGAGCTTGGCTTCGTCGCCATACTGCTGGATAAGGCCCAGCGCCTCCTTCACGGAAGCGGCGCGATGGTATTCGAATTCTGAGGGGTACATGGTTTTAGCTCTTTTTTGCGGCCTTGATCGCGCGCCAGATTTTTTCCGGTCGAAGCGGCATGTCGAGTTGCGTGATGCCGAACGGGCTCAGCGCGTCGAGCACCGCGTTGACCACGCAGGGCGTCGATCCGATCGTTCCGGCCTCGCCGACGCCCTTGACGCCCAGCGGGTTGAGCGGCGACGGTGTTACGGTCGAGCCCAGTTCGTAGTGCGGCAGCATGTCGGCCTTGGGCACCGCGTAGTCCATCAGCGTCGCCGTGATCAGCTGTCCGCTTTCGTCGTACACGACCTCTTCGTAAAGAGCTTGCGCGATACCCTGCGCGATACCGCCGTGAATCTGGCCTTCGACCAGCAGCGGGCTGATCATCTTGCCGCAGTCGTCGACCGCGATGTAGCGGAGAAACTTGACCGCGCCGGTTTCGGGATCGACTTCGACCACCGCGACATGGGTGCCGAACGGAAACGTGCATCCGGTCGGCTCGAAAAAGCTGGTCGCGTCGAGACCGGGCTCGAGCCCCGGAATCGGCTGCTTGAAGTCGTAGGCGGCGGTCACGACCTGCTGAAGCGGAATCGATTTGCTCAGATCGCTGGCGAGCGCGATCGTGCGCTGGTTGAAGACCAGCTGCTCGGGCGGCGCCTCCATCATGGTGGAGGCTATCTTCTTCATCTTCTCCTGCACCTTGCCGACCGCCATCATCAGCGCCGTTCCGCCGAGCGCCGTGGCGCGGCTGCCGAAGGTGCCGACGCCGTACTGCACGATCGCGGTGTCGCCGTGCACCACGTTGACGTCGTCGATGTCGATCCCTATCGCGTCGGCGACGAGTTGCGCGAAGGTGGTCTCCTGGCCCTGCCCGTGCGGAGAGACGCCGGTCAGAACCGTCACCTTGGAGTCCGGTTCGACCCTGACCGTCGCGCTTTCCCATCCCTGGAGCTTCGGCGGTAGCATCGCCGACGGCCCGATTCCGCAAATTTCGACGTACGAGGCGAGTCCGATTCCGATGTAGCGGCCCTGTTTGCGCGCCGCCTCCTGCTCCGCGCGGACCTTCTTGTAGTCAACCATCGCGAGCGCCTTGTCCAGCGCCTGCGCATAGTCGCCCGAGTCGTAAACCAGTCCCGCCGCGGTGGTAGCGGGAAAGCTGTCTTTCGAGAAGAAATTCTTGCGTCTGACCTCGGCCGGATCGAGCCCGAGTTCGCCGGCGACGACGTCCATCACGCGCTCGGCGATGAAGCAGGCCTCGGGGCGGCCGGCGCCGCGATAGGCGTCCGTCGCGATCTTGTTGGTGAAGACCATGACCTGCTCGAAGCTCATCGCCGGAATCTTGTAGCATCCGGTCATCATCAGGGCCGAGAATCCGGGTATCGCGGGCGTCAGCAACTGGAGGTAGGCGCCCATGTCGCAGATGAAGCGCGCCTTGATTCCGAGCACGATCCCATCTTTCCTGACCGGCACTTCGAGGTAGGTGATCTGGTCGCGGCCGTGAGTCGTGCCCGCGATATTTTCGCGCCGCCGCTCGATCCATTTGACTGGCTTGCCGAGCAGCATCGAAAGATGGGCGGTCAGGGCTTCCTCGCCGTACACGTTGAGCTTGCATCCGAAGCCGCCGCCGACCTCGGGCGCGATCACGCGGACGCGGTTTTCGCCGAGCTTGAGCATCTCGGCCAGGCGCGAGCGCAAAAGGTGCGGAATCTGGGTTGACGACCATACCGTCAGGTAGCGCTGGCCCGGGTTCCACTGTGCGACGACGCCGCGCGGTTCCATCGGAATCGGCGCGAGACGCTGGTTGACGATCCTGAAGCGCACCACCTTATCCGCGTTGCGCATCGCCTCGTCCATCGCGGGCGAGGGGACTTCCATCTTGAGCGCGACGTTGGTGGCGAATTCGTCATGCAGGATGGGAGCGCCGTCGGCGCTCGCCTTTTCCGGATCGACCACTGCGTCGAGTGGATCATAGTCCACTTCGACCAGGTCGAGCGCGTCCTGTGCGCGGTAGGCGTCGCTCGCGATCGCGACCGCCACGGGCTCGCCGACGTAGCGCACCTTGCCGATTGCGAGCACGGGATGAAACGGAATCCGTTCGGCCGGCGCCACGCACGGCAGCGTGCCGATCTTGTTCTTCAAATCCTCGCCGGAAAGCACTGCGACCACGCCCGGCGCGCGGCGCGCCGCGCCAAGGTCGATCGAATTTATCTTCCCGTGCGCATGGGGACTGCGCAGGACTACCGCGGTCAGCATCCCCGGCAGTCGTACGTCGTCGACGTAGATACCCTGGCCCTGGATGAGCCGCGGGTCCTCGCGCCGCTTGATGCGCTCGCCCACGAACTTCGGGATTACCGCCATCGCTTTCTCCTTATCGGTACGCGCATTCGCACTGGCGCGGTCGCGGTCAGGCCGCCGCCTTGCCCGAACGCATCTTGTTGGCCGCGTATTGGACGGCCTTGATGATGTGCTGGTAGCCGGTGCATCGGCAGAGGTTGCCCTCCAGCGCATGACGAATCTCAGCCTCCGACGGATTGGCGTTGTGGCTTAGCAGGTCGACCGAGGCCATGATCATCCCCGGCGTGCAATATCCGCATTGCAGGCCGTGCTCCTCCCAGAAGCCTTCCTGCAAGGGATGGAGTTTGCCGTCCTGGGCCAGTCCTTCGACCGTGGTGACTTTGGCGCCGTCCGCCTGGGCCGCGAGCACGGTGCAGGATTTCACGGCGTTGCCGTCAAGCAGCACGGTGCAGGCGCCACACAGCGACGTTTCGCATCCCACATGAGTGCCGGTAAGCCCGGCAACGTCGCGAAGGTAGTGGACCAGCAGCATCCGAGGCTCGATTTCATCTTCACGTCGTTGATTGTTGACGGTCAGCGTCACGCGCATGGCTACCTCCCGTTGCAGCACATTGTGCTTAGCAAATGAGGTGCAAAGGGGCCAAACTGAAAGCTGATCGAAATCTGCCGGACGGGCCGGTCGCCGCAGCCGCGGTTGTCGGCCGGCGGAAAATGGTTACTTTTGCTAAAGACCCGAAAAAGGCCAACTATCAATGAGCAGTCCATCCCGCTTTACCGAAAAACTACAGGAGGCGCTGGGCCGCGCGCAGAATGCGGCGCTGAGCGCCCATAACCAGGCCGTCGACGTCGAGCATCTGCTCGCCGCCTTGCTCGAAGGCGACGAAGGCCTGGCCTCTTCGATTCTCAAGCTGGCCGGCGCGGACCGGGCCGCGGTGCGGCGCAAGCTGGCTGACGAACTGGCGAAGGTTCCGCAGGTCACCGGGGGCGGCACCGATTCGAGCCAGGTCTATGCCACGCAGCGTCTTGGGCGGGTGCTGGCGCGCGCAGAACAGGAGGCGGGCAAGCTCAAGGACGATTACATCTCGGTCGAGCACGTGCTGATCGCGATGCTCGACGAACCGGGCGCCGCCTCGCGCATCCTGCGCGAAGCCGGAGTGACCCACGACAAGCTGATGGAGACGCTGCAGAAAGTGCGCGGCAATCAGCGCGTCACCTCGGCCAATCCTGAGGCAACCTACCAGGCGCTCGAGCGCTACGGCCGCGACCTGACCAAGATGGCTGCCGCCGGCAAGCTCGACCCGGTCATCGGCCGCGACGACGAAGTCCGCCGCGTGATCCAGGTGCTGTCGCGGCGCACCAAGAACAACCCGGTGCTGATCGGGGAGCCGGGCGTTGGGAAGACCGCGATTGTCGAGGGCCTGGCCCAGCGTGTTGTTGCCGGCGACGTGCCGGAGGGGCTGAAGGATCGCCGCGTGGTAGCGCTCGACATGGGTGCGCTGGTCGCGGGCGCCAAGTTCCGCGGCGAGTTCGAGGAACGGCTCAAGGCGGTGCTCAAGGAGGTGCAGGAGGGCGCGGGCCAGGTCATCCTGTTCATCGACGAGCTGCATACGGTGGTCGGCGCGGGAGCAGCCGAGGGCGCGATGGACGCGTCGAACCTGCTCAAGCCGGCGCTGGCGCGCGGCGAGCTGCACTGCATCGGCGCGACCACGCTCGACGAATATCGCAAGCATATCGAGAAGGACGCGGCGCTGGAGCGGCGTTTCCAGCCCGTGATGGTCGAAGAGCCGAGCGTCGAGGACACGATTTCCATCCTGCGCGGGCTCAAGGAGCGCTATGAAGTCCATCACGGCATCCGGATCAAGGATTCCGCGCTGGTCACCGCTGCGATTCTCTCCAAGCGCTACATCACCGACCGCTTCCTGCCCGACAAGGCGATCGACCTGGTGGACGAGGCGGCGGCCAAGCTGCGCACGGAAAAGGAATCGATGCCGGTCGAGCTCGACGAAGTGAACCGGCGTGTCATGCAGCTCGAGATCGAGCGCGAGGCGCTCAAGCGCGAGACCGATGCCGCCTCGCGCGACCGGCTGCAGCGGCTGGAGAAGGAACTGGCGGAGGCGCGCGAAAAACGCGATGCGCTGCAGGCGCAATGGCAGAGCGAAAAGGGCGCGGTCGAAAAGCTCGCCGGCATCAAGGCCAGGATCGAACAGACCCGCCTCGAGATCGAAAAAGCCAAGCGCGAGTACGACCTGAACAAGGTCGCCGAACTGCAATACGGCAAGCTCGCCGCGCTGGAAAAGGAACTGGCCGAGGCCGAGGGGCGCACTGCGCCGGCGGGCGGCGCCGCCCGGCTGATCAAGGAAGAAGTCGACGAAGAGGACATCGCCGAGGTCGTCGCGCGATGGACCGGCGTGCCGGTCTCACGCCTGATGGAGGGCGAGGTCGAGAAGCTCTCGCATCTCGAAGAGCAGTTGCACAAGCGCGTCATCGGTCAGGACGAGGCGGTTACGGCGGTGGCCGACGCGGTGGTCCGCGCCCGCGCCGGGCTCAAGGATCCCAATCGCCCGATCGGATCATTCATCTTCCTGGGCCCGACCGGCGTCGGCAAAACGGAACTCGCGCGGGCGCTCGCCGAGTTCCTCTTCGATGACGAGGCTGCGATGGTGCGGATCGACATGTCGGAGTACATGGAGAAGCACACGGTCTCGCGCCTGATCGGCGCGCCGCCGGGCTACGTCGGATTCGAGGAGGGCGGCCAGCTTACCGAGGCCGTGCGCCGGCGTCCCTACTCGGTGATCCTGTTCGACGAAATCGAGAAGGCCCATCACGACGTCTTCAACGTGATGCTGCAGCTGCTCGACGACGGCCGGCTGACGGACGGGCAGGGGCGGACCGTGGATTTCAAGAACACGGTCGTGATCATGACCTCGAATATCGCGAGCGATCTGATTCTCGCGTACAAGGGCAAGGACTACGACCGGATGAAGGAAGACGCCCTCGACGTCCTGCGCAAGAGCTTCCGTCCGGAATTCCTGAACCGGGTTGACGAGATCGTGGTGTTCCATCCGCTAAGCCGCGACGAACTGCGTCAGATCGTTGCAATCCAGATTCGCGGACTGCGCAAGCGCCTCGAGGAGCGCAAGATCGAACTCGAGCTCACCGACAAGGCGACCGACTACCTTGCCGAGCGCGGCTACGATCCGCAGTACGGGGCGCGTCCGCTCAAGCGCCTGGTGCAGCACGACCTGGAGACCGGGCTCGCGCGCAAGATCCTCGCTGGCGAAGTGCGCGATGGATCCAAGGTCGTGGTGGACGCAGGGCCGCGCGGCCTGGCCTTCGAGGTCAAGGCGCCAGCGGCTAAGGCGGCCGCGGCGTAAAGCGGGCGTGGCGTAACGCCCGCTTGGATCATCCCGAGGCCGCCGGGCACGGGCTTTGAGAGGAGATGCGATTTTCAGTCGCATCTCCTTTTTTTCCTGTCAGTTTTCCCGCCAGACATGGCTTTGCGCACGATGCTCTGATGCGCCACAATCCGCGCGGCGCGCGCGGATGCCCTGCCGTTGAGAAGCGTCGAGGAGAATCGGGATGACCAAGCAAGACCGTACGGCCTGGACGCTCGCCGTCGCGCTTTTCTTCTCGCTCTTCTTTCTATGGGGCACCGGCTACAACTGTTTTCCGATCTTTCTGCCGTCGATGCTGAAGGAGTTTCATCTGACCCGGCTGCAAGCCGGCATGGTGCCCGCGGCTCAGGCCATTTCGGCCGGCGTATTCGGCATCTTCATCGGCTGGCTGCTGGATCGCGTGCCGGCGCAGATCGTGATGGCGATCGGCGCCCTCCTGACGGCGCTGGGAATCGTGATGATGTCGCGGGCCGCCTCGCTCAACGGCCTCGTCGCCGGGTCGGTCGTGACCGGAATCGGAATGATCGCGTCAACAATCCTGCCGGCCACGATGGTCATCTCGAACTGGTTCGGCGAGCGGCGCGGCACGGCGCTGGGTATTACGACCGCCGGGATGGAGCTTGGTGGTATGGTGATCACGCTCGCCGCGGGCTACCTGATAGTGGCCCACGGATGGCGCTTCGCTTACGCGGTGCTCGCGATTCCGCTGGTCGTGATCGTCGCGCCGCTTTACCTGGTCTTCGTGCGGACGCGTCCCGTCCAGACAGCGCCGGTTTCGGGCCCCGGCGAATCGGACGCCGCAACGGGGACGGATTTCGGGATCACGGGCCTCGAGGTCAACCAAGCCCTGCACACGCAGGCGTTCTGGATGCTGGCCGTGCTGCAGTTCTGTTACACCTTCTCGGTCGGTGGCAGCTTTATCCATCTGGTGAAATACCTCATCGATATCGGCTACACGCAGGCGGCCGGAACGATGGTGATCAGCCTGTCGCTGGGACTGGCGTTGATTGGGAAGCCAACGATGGGCCTGTTGGGCGATCGGATCGGCGGCAAGAACGCGCTCGCTCTTTGCCTGTTTATCGGAGGCCTGAATACCGCCGGCCTCTTGTTCGCGCGGATCTTCTGGGTGCTCGTGGTTTTTACCTTCGTCGGCGGGATCACCGGTTCGGCGCCGGTGGCGCTAGGGCCGCTGGTGCAGGTCGAGACGCTGGGGCTCAGACGGTATGGCTCGATCGCCGGGTTGCTTGGGATCGCATTTACTCTGGGCGCAACGATGGGCCCGCCCATAGTGGGAAAACTCGCCGACGCGACCGGAAGCTATGCCTTGTCCTTCGAGGTCTGCGCGCTCT
Organism: Candidatus Binataceae bacterium; assembly: GCA_035500095.1. Lineage (NCBI taxonomy): Bacteria > Candidatus Binatota > Binatia (SeqCode) > Binatales (SeqCode) > Binataceae (SeqCode) > Binataceae bacterium (SeqCode). The sequence goes on along the minus strand of DATJXN010000135.1, from coordinate 39,375 downwards.
TCTCGATGATTGGCGCGGTAGCGTCTTTTCTTTGCGTGGCGCCATCGCCGTCGCGAATCGGCCTGCTCGTCCAAGCCAGATAGAACTCGCGTGCGGACCGGATCTCACCAGCGGGCCGGCTGGCGGTTGAAGCCGGCGTCGGTCACGCTACATGTTAGCTGGACTAAATTGTCCAGATGCGCGATATTAGCTTCTTGATATCACCTGAGGCGGCGGGACACGCTCGAGAACCGCTGCGAGGAGCTGCAAAACGATGCGCAAACCGATACTTCGAAAGTCCTTGTTCCGCGCAAGCGCGGTGCTCGCCGTTCTGGCGATGCTTGGCGGCGTTGTGCCGTCGATGGCCGCGGCAAAGACGGTCGAAATCAAGATGAGCGACACGCCGCCCAAGTTTGACCCAATGTCGGTCACGATCCAGAAGGGCGACACGGTCGAATGGGTCAATAATGCCCAGTCGCTCCACTCGGTAACCACCAATTCCGCAGTGGCGCAGGACCCCAAGGACGTCTCTTTGCCCGCAGGAGCCAAGCCTTTCGATTCCGGCTTCATGCCGCCGGGAGCGAAGTGGAGCTACACGTTCACCGTGTCCGGCACCTACCAGTACCTATGCCTGCCGCACGAAAAAGACAAGATGATCGGAACCGTGGTGGTCAAATAGGGCGATCGAAATCCGCCGCGGGGGCGTTGCCGCGACGGGGGCGCTTAGGCTATTGTGCCGAGCCGAAAAGGAGTCGATCGTGATCGTGCCTAGCAAGTCTGTTGGCGCCGCCGCAATTGGCCGTGTAGCGGCGCGTGTTGCGAATTTCAGGACGGCGCTTGGCGTGGCCGCGGCGGCGATGTTCATCGTCGCGGGCGCGGGCGCGGCCTGGTGCTTCCCGTGGAGTATCGACATGTTTCGCGGCCCGGCGATTCAGCCGCTGGAGGTTTCGCCGCGCGTGATGCCGGAGGGAACGCTGCCGGTGTATACGGGATCGCCCCCGCAGGACCTCGAGCAGGCGACCATCAAGGCGCACAACCCGCTCAAGCCGACGCCCGAAAATATCGCCCGCGGCAAGGAACTGTTTACCAACACCTGCACGCCGTGTCATGGCGAGAGTGGCCACGGCGACGGCCCGGTGGCCCATCTGCTGCACTCGCACGGCTTCGATCCGAAGAATCTGGTCACTGGCACCAGCAAGAACCTTCCCGATGGCTATATCTACGGCTATATCCGCGATGGCGGGATCCATATGCCGTCGTACGCGGACGCGATGAACTCCGATGAGCGCTGGGACGTGGTGATGTATGTGCGCCAGTTGCAGGGGCAGGCCCCGGCGAGCGATCAGAAGACCGCGGCGAAGTAACCGATCCCAAATAAGCGAATCGAAAATCCGCTGACGCGGGTAGCATAAGCGTAGAGCGCCGGCCCGCAATCCGCGAGCCGGCGCTCCGCGTTTGCGGGCGACTTGCCGCCGGTTCCCCGCAACGCGCATCTTCGCCGCTGCGGCGCATCCGTTACGAACAGGTTAAGCAGGAGTGCAAGAGCGCATAAGAGCGCCTAGGGCCTCTTCCGTAGGCGCGCCCGAGGCGGTCTAATCGATCGGTACGATTAGGCGGGCGCGCGGGGTTGGGGCCGGATCGTCCGCCGGACGTTCGGCGCTGCCGGACGCGCGTCAAAACCGGCGACCTCACAAGGCAAGGGAGCTGAAAAAGCGATGCGGATTAACGCGAGCAGGGCGGCTGTTGCCGCCGTGATGGCGGCAGCGGCGCTGGTGATGCTCGTCACGGGCGAATCAGTGGCCGCTTCGGGTAGCCAGGCGCTGGACGTGACGCAACTGGTGCAGGTTGCGCTGGAAGTAAATCCGCAGGTGCGGGCGGCGCGTGCGCGATGGGAAGCGGCCGAGCATTCGATAAAACAGGCTTACGCGCCCAACGATCCGCAGATCTCCTATACGAATGGCGACAGCGCGGGAAACGGCTTCAACCGGACGTCGTATCATACCCTGTTGGTCACCGAGGCTTTCCAGTTCCCCGGCAAGGCGATCCTCCAGGGCCGCGAGGTTCGCCGCTCTGCCGATATTGCGCGGCTGACCTACCAGGCTACGGTTCGCGACACCCGCGCCGCGGTCGAGGCGGCGTACTATCAGCTCGTGCTCGACAGCGCGCTCGCGGGCGTCAACTCGGACAACGTGCGCAATCTTGAGCAGGTGCTGAAGGTGACGCAGGTTGCATACTCCACCAACCAGGTCACGCAGACCGACTTCATCAGCGCCGAATTCGACGTCGCCGCCGCCCGCCAGGCGCAGCTCCAGTACGAGACGAACATTGCGAACGACGAAACCCTGCTCAATCAGCTGCTGAGCCGGCCGCCCGGCGCTCCGCTCGAGTACGAGCGCGGGCTTAGATTCGATGCGCTCAAGATTTCGCTCGATACCCTGGTCGATCGGGCGCTCGCGCTGCGCCAGGAGATCCTCGAGGCCGCGCTCAACGAGCGCAACTCCGACACCGCGCTTCAGCTCGCCAAGATGGAATATCTCCCCGATTTCACCGTGAGCTATTTTTTCGACCACTATCTGCTCGCCAGCGCGGCGCCGGCGCCGAACCGCACCGAGGATCATTCGTGGGTCATCGGGGCAAATATGCCGATTTTCTTCTGGCTCAAGCAGAACGAAGACGTTGCCCGCGCGCGCGAGAGCCTCGAAGCTTCGCGCTATGACCTGGTGTCGGTGAAAGATCAGACTGCGGCGACCGTGACCTCGCTCTACCGCTCGGCCCAGTACGGTTACCAGACCGCGATCCTCTACCGGCAGTCGCTCATACCGCTGGCCGGCGAGGATTTCCAGGTTGCGCTTACCGCGTACCAGTCGGGGAAAATTCCCTTTGTCGAACTGGTGGCGGCCTTGCGCCGCGGTTACGACGCTCGGGTAAACTATCTGCAGAGCGCCAATCAGTTCGTGGCTAATCGCGTGGCTCTCGAACAGGCGATCGGCGCACCGCTGGGGCAATGAGCAGGTTTAGAACGGCCGCGATGTTCCTGTGGGCGCCGGCTGCGCTGACGGTGTTCGCCGCGCTTTGCGGCTGCGAGAGTTCATCGCCGACCCGCGCCGCGGTCGACACGCCGCCCGCCCCCGTTCCTCAGATCGTCCGCCAGGGCAGCGGGGAAGAACTGATGCGGATCGATGCGGCGCGGGTCCCGGGCGTCGCGCTGGGCCAGGTGCGCGAGGCCGAGTTGCCGGCGGTGCTCGAGGCCAACGGCCAGGTCACCTTCGACGACCGCAGCGTCTCCAGCATCGTCTCGCGCGTCGCCGGCAGGATCGAGCAGGTCCGGGTCTCGCAGTGGGACAACGTGCGGCGCGGCGAGGCGATCCTCGCGCTCTACAGTCCCGATTTCATGACCGCCGAGGCTGAATACCTGCAGGCGAAGCAGACCGCCCGCTTGAGCGGCGCACCCGGTATTACCGGGATGGCGGGGATGGCGGCCTCGATGGAGGACGCGGCCGAGCGCAAGCTCGAACTGCTCGGCATGGAGCCGGCGGACATCCGCGCGATCGTCGCTCCGAGTCCGACGGTCTGGATGCGCGCGCCGATCGGCGGCACGGTGATCGAGAACAAGGCCACGCGCGGCGCGGCGGTCAATCCGGGCGATGTTCTTTATACCGTCGGCACGCTGAACGACGTCTGGATAACCGCCAGCATCTACGAGGACGACCTCGCGCGCGTGCACGAGGGGCAGAGCCTGGAGGCGGTGGTCACCGCTTATCCAAACGACGTCTTCAAGGGCGTGATCTCGCGCGTCAGCCCGGGCATCGATCCCGCCACCTACACCGCGCAGATCCGATGCACCGTCGCCAACCCCGGCCTCAAGCTGAAGCCGCAGATGCTCGCGCGGGTGCGGATCGTCACGCGGCCGGGAATGGCGCTCGTAATCGCGCAGCAGGCGCTGGTGTTCGACACCGACTCGTATTTCGCCTATGTGCGCGTGGGGCCCGATACGGTTGCGCGGCGCAAGGTCGTGATCGCGTCGTGGAACGAAAAGGGCTACGCGAGGATAGTCTCGGGCCTGGCCGCGGGAGACACGGTGGTCGTGGCCGGCTCGCTCCAGGTTGACGAGCTGTGGCGCGAAGCTCACGGCCAGGGATAGGAATCGCCCGTGATTCGCTCGTTAATGCAGGTCGCGCTGAAGGGCCGCGCCGTAATCATCGGCCTGGCCATCGCGCTGCTACTCTCCGGCATCTTCGCCTTCTCGCAGATCGATATCGAGGCTTATCCCGATCCCGTGCAGCCGATGGTCGAGCTTCTGACGCTGCCCAACGGGCTCAGCGCCGAGGAGGTCGAGCGGCTGGTGACGGTGCCGCTCGAATACACGCTCAGCACCACGCGCAACCTTGAAGCGATGCGCTCGATTTCGCTGTTCGGCCTCTCCGACATCCGCTGCTACTTCTCCTGGGATAGCGACTACTACTGGGACAACGCCGAGACCGTCAACCAGCTCCAGTTTGTCAGCCTCCCGGCGGGTATCACGGCCGCAATCTCGCCTGAGAACTCGATCGGCGAGATTTACCGCTACACGATCGAGAGCCCCGACCACGATCTGCTCAATCAGAAGACAGTTAACGACTGGATTGTTTCGCGCCAGCTCAGCACGGTGCCCGGCGTTATCGGCGACAGCACCTTTGGCGGACTGACCAAGGAATATCAGGTCGACGTTGACCCGCAGAAGCTCGATTACTACCACGTTCCGCTCTCCGCTCTGACCGGCGCGCTCGCCAACGCCAATATCAGCTCGGGTGGCAACTACCTGGACGTGGGCGAGCAGGCCTTCGACGTGCGCGGGCTGGGCTTTATCGATTCGCTCGACGACATCCGCAACACCCTGCTCGCGGTCAACAAGGCGACGCCGATCACGGTCAACAACGTGGCCGAGGTCTCCGTCGGCTACGCGCCGCGGCTGGGAATCGTCGGCATGAACAACCGCGACGAAGTGAGCGAGGGCATCGTCCTGATGCGCAAGTACGGCAACACGCTCAAGACGCTGCGCGGCGTGGAGGCCAAAGTAAAGCAGCTCAACACCTCGGGGATGCTGCCGCGCGGCTACCAGGTCGTGCCGTATTACGATCGCACGGCGCTGGTCGAGACCACGCTGCGCACGGTGCTGGAGAATCTCACGATCGGGATGGCGCTGGTCTTCCTGGTGCTGATCTTTTTTCTCAGCAATCTCAAGGCGGCGGTTATCGCCGCGATCAATATCCCGCTGGCGCTATGCGGCGCGTTCATCCTGATGAAGGTAAGCGACACGCCGGCCAACCTGATTTCGCTCGGCGCGATCGACTTCGGCATCATCATCGATACCACCGTGATCGTGATGGAGAACATCCATCGCCACCTGAGCTCCGACGAATTCGAGCACGAATCTCCGTTCGGGCGCATCCTGCGCGCCGCTCAGGAGGTCGGAGGGCCGATGCTCTTCTCGACCCTGATTTTCGTGATCGCCTTTTTGCCGCTGTTCACGATGCGCGGGGTCGAGGGCGCGATCTTCTCGCCGATGTCGCATACCTATGCCTACGCGCTGGGCAGCGCGATCCTGCTCGCGGTCACGCTCACGCCGGTGCTGGGTTCGTTCGCTTTCGCGCGCGGTCTGCACGACGTCTACAACCCGTTGTGGAACGGGATCGCGCGCTTTTATCACGGCATGTTCATGCGCGTGCTCCGATGGCCGCGGCTGACCCTGGTCGTGGTCCTGATGCTGGCCGCCGCCGCGGCTTCGACCTATCCACGCCTGGGCGGCGAATTCCTGCCCAAGCTCGAAGAAGGCAACGTCTGGCTGACGGCCACGATGCCGCCAACGATATCGCTCATGCGCGGTGCAGTGCTCGCCAATCGCATGCGGCAGTTGCTGATGTCCTTCCCCGAAGTGACGACTGTGGTGTCGCAGCTCGGCCGCCCGGACGACGGCACCGAGACCACCGGTTTCTTCAGTATCGAATTCTCGGTCGATCTCAAGCCGGCCGCTGAGTGGCCTGCCGGGCTTACCAAACCGGAGATGGTCCGACGGATCGACACGAAATTGCGGCGCGAGATGCCGGGAGTCAGCTTCGACTACTCGCAGAATATCGAAGCGAATATCGACGAAGCGCTCTCGGGTGTAAAAGGCACGAACTCGGTCAAGGTGTTTGGGCGCGACCTCGCAGTGGACGAACGTATCGCCAATCAGTTGGTCGAAGTGATCGGCAAAGTGCCCGGAGCCGTTGATATGGCGGTGTACCGATCGCTTGGTCAGCCCAATTTGGTGATCAAGCCCGACCGCGCGGCGGCCGCGCGCTACGGATTGAACGTCTCCGACGTCGCTGCGATCGTGCAGGCGGCGATCGGCGGTCAGGCCGTGACCCAGGTGTTCGAGGGCGACGAGCGCTTCGACCTGGTCGTGCGATGGAAGCCGCAGTACCGCCAGAGCCTCGACGCGATTCGCAACATCCGGGTCGCCACGCCCGCCGGCGCCGATATTCCGCTCGCGCAGATCGCACAGGTGCGCACCGAAGAAGGCGCGTCGTTTATCTATCGCGAAGGTCTCGAACGGTATGTGCCCGTGCGCTTCGCCGTGCGCGGACGCGACCTCCAGAGTACGGTCGAAAGCGCAAAGCAGACGGTCGCGCGCGAGATAAACCTGCCCGAAGGGGTGCACCTCGAATGGGCCGGCGAATATGGAGAATTGCAGGAGGCTAATCGCCGCCTGATGATCGTGGTGCCGTTTGCGCTCGTGCTGATAGCCGGCGTGCTCTACGCGGCGACGACCTCGCTCATCGATACCTTTGTCATCATGGCGCAGATTCCGGTCGCCTGCATGGGCGGCATCCTGGGCCTCTACCTGACTCGTACGCCATTCAGCGTTTCGGCCGCGGTCGGCTTCATCTCGATCTTCGGGATCGCCGTGATGGACGGAATTCTGCTGAGCTTCTATATCCGCCAGCTATGGCAGGAGGGCCATCCGTTCCGCGAGGCTATCGTTATGGGCTCGGACCGGCGGCTTCGCGCGACGATGATGACCGACATGGTCGACGCGTTCGGATTGCTGCCGGCGGCGCTCTCGACCCGGATCGGCGCGCAGACTCAGCGCCCGCTGGCGATCGTGGTGATCGGCGGCGCGCTCGCGATCCTGCTGGTGACTCGCATTCTTCAGCCGGTGCTAATCTATCTCTGCCATCGCCGGCTGCGCCTGAGCGATGCGCCGCCGCCCAGGCCGGTAACGCTGCGCGTCTGACCGCACAGGCGGCGTTCGCGGGCTCCTCGCCGCCGGGCTTGCGCCGTGCTAAATCGGCCTCGGAGGATCGCGCGATGCAGCTTGAAACCCTGGCCTACGGCTACGGCCTTATCGAGGGGCCGCGCGTCGACGAACGCAACCGGCTCTACTTCAGCGACGTTCCCAACGGCGGCGTTTACCGGCGCAGCCCCGACGGCGCCGTCGAGACGCTCATCCCGCGCCGGCGCGGCGTCGGGGGAATCGCGCTCAATGCTCCGGGCGGCATCGTATGCAGCGGCCGCAGCCTGATTTGCTGGGACGAGACGACGAGGCAAAGCCGCGACCTGTTCACCGAATGGGAAGGGCGAGCGCTGCGCGGCCTGAACGACCTTACCGTCGATGGCGAGGGCAGCATCTTCGTAGGCTCGCTCGAATTCGACGCGCTCTCCTCCGACACGCCCATCCCCGGCAACGTCTTTCGCGTCGACCCGCCCAACACCGTGACCAAGCTGTGGGAGGGGATCGAGGTGACCAACGGGATGGGCTTTAGCCCGGACGCCAAGCTGCTGTATCATTGCGATTCGACCACGCGGGCGGTGTGGGTCTATGACGTCACCGCCGACCGCAGGCTCAAGGACCGCCGCGTCTTCGCGCAGCTGCCCGAGGGATGGCCGGACGGGATGGCGGTTGACGTCGAGGGCGGAGTGTGGGTCGCGGTCGTGCGCTACGGCGAGGTCGTGCGCATCAAGGCGGACGCCACGCTCGAGCGCAGAGTCAAGATGCCGTCAACGATGGTGACGAGCCTCTGCTTCGGCGGCGCCGACATGATGGATCTGTACGTGGTGACGGCCGACAATACGGAGGACGCGAATCGCAAGGGCACGATATTCAGGATGCGCTCGGACGTTCCGGGTCTGAAAGTGCCGAAAGGTCGTTTCTAGGAATGGCTGAGAAAACCGTCGCACAAGGAGACGCGGATGGCTTTACAGGTCGGACAGCAGGCGCCCGACTTCACGATGAAGTCGAATAAGATGCAGGACGTGAAACTTTCGGATTTGCGCGGCAGCAAGGTTCTCTTGCTCTTCGTGCCGCTTGCGTTTACCGGCACTTGAACCAAGGAATTTTGCGGCGTGCGGGACACGCTGGCAGAGTACGAACAGCTCGGATGCAAGGTATTTGGTATTTCGACCGACAGCCCGTTCGCGCTCGACGCATGGGCGCGCGAGCAGAATTATCAGTTCCCGCTGCTGAGCGACTACAACAAGGAAGTGTCGCCGGCCTACGACTCGATGTATCCCGAACTGCTGGGCTTCAAGGGCGTATGCAAACGCTCGGCCTACGTGATCGACAGTCAGGGCAAGGTCCGCTATCGCGAAGTGCTCGAGGACGCTCGTCAGATCCCCGACCTCGACGCGATCAAGATGTGTCTCAAGGAAATATAGCAACTCGCGCGAGCGCCGGCGCAGATTCCGATCCGCGCCGGCCCGCCCCAACCCGGAGCCGGCGCCTGGCGGATGCCTAATACTCTCGACGGAATTGTTGCGGTCGACCTTACGCAAAACGTGGCCGGCCCGTATTGCACTCAACTTCTCGGCGACTTCGGCGCGACCGTCATCAAGATCGAACGCCCCGGAATCGGCGATGATTCGCGCCGCTATGCCCCCGCATGGAGCGGCGGCGCTACCGAGCCCGGCGATTCGACCGCGTTTTTAGCTTACAACCGGAACAAAAAGAGTGTCTGCGTCGATCTCGACCATCCCGCCGGCCTCGCGGTCGTGCGCCGGCTCGCCGAGCGCGCCGACATCTTCGTCCATTCGCTCAAGCCCGGGAGCGCCGAGGCGCGCGGTCTTGGCTACGACGACCTGAAAGCGCGCAACCCGCGGCTCATCTACGCCGCGATCAGCGGTTTTGGCGAAACCGGACCGATGCGTCAGCTGCCCGGCTACGATCCGCTCGGCCAGGCGCACTCGGGCGTGATCAGCGTCACGGGCCATCCGGGCGCGCCGCCCGCGCGCGTTGTCGTTCCAATTATCGACATGGGTTCCGGATTGTGGCTGTTCTCCGGCGTGCTCGCCGCGATTATCGAGCGGGGCAGGACCGGCCGCGGAGCACGGGTCGGCGTGAGCCTGCTCGAAACCGGGGTCGCGTGGACCACGCTGCATATGAGCAACTACGTGGCGACCGGAGAGGTGCCCGAGCGCACCGGCTCGGCGTCGCCGGCGGCGGCGCCCTACGAGGCGTTCGAGACCGGGGACGGATGGATCATGATTGCGGCGGGCAACGATCGGCTGTTCGGCCGCCTGTGCGAGCGCCTTGAGATTCCGGAGCTTATCCGCGACGATCGCTTCAGCAGCAACGCCGCGCGCGTTCCGCGCCGCGCTGAGCTTCACGCGCTTATCGAAGAGCGCACGCGGCGGCGTCCGACAGAACACTGGGTCGCCGCGCTGCGCGAGGTTGGCGTGCCGTGCAGCCCGATCAACCGCCTCGACCAGGTGCACGACGACCCGCAGGTCAACGCCGTCGGGATGATCAAGCGGATCGACGGCTTCCGTGTCCCTGATTTCGAGATCGTCGACGTCGCGGTCAACGTCAACGGCGAGAAGGCGACGCTGCGCTCGATGCCGCCGCGGCTCGGCGAACATACCGACGAAGTGCTGCACGGCGCGGGCTACAGCGCGGACGAGATCGCCGCTCTGCGCGAGGCCGGCACTATCGGTTAGATTCGGCTAGCGCGCGACCGTCGCGCCGAGGTCGCCTGCGGCAAGCGCTGCGCTTGCGACGATAGTCAGAACGAACGCCCCCGCTCGCATTGCCGCCGCATAAGGATCGTCTGGCAGCCGTTCGCCGAAGGCGAGAATTCCCCCTGCGATCGGAATCACGTTGGAGATCGCCGACGAAAGCGGCATTGCGATAATCCCGCGGCCGATCGCGAACGAGTTCTGCAGCATCACCAGCCCCGCCACGTTGGCCGCGATCGTCAGGTACGTGTAAGGACTCGCGGCGAGCACGAACGCGAGGGCGGCAAGGTCGGGAGCGCCCGCCAGCCGGTCGGCCAGCGGCTTGGTGTAGAGGCTCGCAAACCCGAGCGCGATTCCCGAGGCGGCTGCGGCCGCTGCGGCGTTGCGCTGCAGCCCTTGCGGAAGCAGTAGCGCCAACGTGATCGCAACCGCCGCCAGCGAAGACAGTGCCAGCGCGGGCACATCGGGCGAGCGCTGCGCGGCGCCCGCGCCGAGCGACGCGGCAAGCATCAGCGCGGCCACGATGAAGGCGCCAATGCCGAGCCATTCCCAGATTCGCGCGCGCTCTTTAAGGAAGAGGACCGCAAGCGCGACGAACAGCACGATTCCGCCCTGCATCGCCACCGCCATCATCGAGACGGGCGCGCCGGCGAGCGCGACCATGTACAACGCATAGCCGGCCGTCTGCACCACCAGTCCCCCGGTCCATATCGGATCGCGAATCCAGGCGACGAGCGCGCCCAGGATCCCGCGTGCGCCCGCGATCGGCAGGGCGTGCGCGCGCATTTTCATCATCAGCAGACCCAAGGCCAGGAGCATGCTCGCGACTAGGCCCAGCGCGAGGTTCTGCGCAAGCACGCCCCACGCGCTATCCATCGGTGATCTCACGCATCACGCCGGTGTCCGAAATGATAAAGCGCCGCCCGCCCCATGATACCTCGTTGCCGACGAGGCTCGCGGCCCAGATCGCCGCCATCACGAGGTCCTTCAGCGGCACCAGCCAGAGATCGCCCAGCAGCTCCGGCAGTTTGAGCGCGCGCGCGAGGATCAGCGCCGAACTCGCCAGGCGCGCCGAGATCACGCCGGCGCAAAGGGCTGCCGCGGCGGGGCTCGCGCCGGTCGCGGCCAGCATCACCAGCCCCCACAGGGGGCCGTTGATCATGATGGTCAGGAGGCTCAGCGGGCGCATGATGCGATAGGTCCGCGCCCAGCGCAGCTTGCGCTGCCAGAACTCGCGGAAATCCCGTTCTTCGGAGCCCGAGGTGACGAGCGAGCGCGAGAGTCGGATTTCCCAGCCTTTGTCGGCCACTGCGCGGCCCAGCTCGAAGTCGTCGGCGAGCTTCTCGCCAAGCGCGCGCATGCCGCCGGCGGCTTCCAGGGCCGCCCGGCGCACCGCGATGGTCGCGCCGAAGGCGTAGCGCAACGATTCGACGGCGACCGCCAGCATCACTTGCGGCGCGAAGTCGGTGTTGATAAACGACGCCGCCAGGCGCGACGCGAACGAGCCGGTCGGCCGCGCGCGATAGGCGCATGTCATCATGCCCACGCGCTCATCGGCGAAGAGTTCGGCGACGAGCCGCTCGAGGTGGCCGCGCTCGACCGAGATGTCGGCGTCGCTCAGCACGAAGGCGTCGGCCCGCTCGGCGCGCTCGGCCATGCGGACGACTTTGGCGATCTTGCGGTTGGCGATGCCGGGCTCGTCGCCGACGATGAGCGTGATGCTCGCGTATGGATAGCGGGAGCGGAGCGCGACCGGCGCCTCGGCGGCGCGATCCTCGTAGCTCGGAACGGCGAAGAAGAAGTCGGCGCGCGGGTAGCCGCTCTCAAGGTAGCTGGTGAGATTGGCGAGCAGATTGGAGGAGAGCCCGGAGAGCGGTTTCAGCACAGCGATGCGCGGCGGCGGCTTGGGCAGTGGCGGCGGCGGATCGGCGGCGTGCGCGGCGAAGTGCATCGCAGCGATTGTAGAAGCCGCATAATAAATCAACGAGCTCGCGAGGCCGAGCGCCGCGAGCCAGAACAACGCGGTAGTCACGAGACGTTGAGGGTCCTGAGCAAGGCCACCGGCGCGCGGCCCCACGAACGGGCTGACGCCAAAGATTCCCGGGCGACAGCTGTCGCAGGCACGGACTGCGCGGCTAGGCCGAGGCCTGCTCGGCCACTGAAGCCTGCGCCCGCCGCTGGCGCATTGTTGAAAGGAACTGTCCGCCCTCTTTGAGCAGCCGTTTGCATTCCTCGCGCGAACTCACCATCTTGCGCACCGCTTTGAAGATATAGCGCGGGCGGAAGTAGAAGCTGCGGTAGAAGCGCTCGACCGCGCCGTAGATCTCGTCGTTGCTCAGCCCCGGATATTTGATCGTGCACTTCTGATAGCCCGACTCGTCGAGCAGCGGGTTGACGGCGAGGTAGCCGTTCTTGACCACATAGTTGTAGAGCTCGGTGCCAGGATAGGGCGACGCCAGCGAGACCTGGATGGTCTCGCAGTCCATCTCGCGCGCAAAACGCATCGTCTCCTGGATCGTCTCGCGGGTTTCGCCGGGCAGACCGAGGATGAAGGTACCGTGAATCAGGATGCCGACTTCGTGGCAGTCGCGGGTGAAGCGTCGCGCGCGGTCGAGCCGGACGCCCTTCTTGATGTTCCTCAGGATCTGGTCGTTGCCGCTTTCGTAGCCGACCACGAACAGCCGCAGGCCGCCGTCCTTGAGCACCTTGAGGGTTTCGTAATCGACGTTGGCGCGCGAATTGGTTGACCAGGTGATGCCAAGCGGCTTGAGGAGCTGGGCGATCTTCCGCGCCCGGCCGGGATCGGCGGTGAAGGTGTCGTCGTCGAAGAACAGTTCCTTCATCTTGGGAAACTTACTCTTCATCGCGACGACTTCTTCGTAAACGTTTTCGGGACTGCGCACGCGGTAGCGATGGCCCTGCGTGACCTGCGGCCACAGGCAGAAAGTGCAGCGCGCCGGGCATCCGCGCCCCGTGTATATCGATACGTACGGATACTGGCAGTAGGGGCTATTGTATTTCAGGTAGTCGAGGTTGTTTTGATAGATTTCGGTGACGAACGGCAGCTTGTCCAGTTCTTCGTTGGTAAGCTGGGCGCGGTCAGGGTTGTGATGAATCGCACCGTTTTTGCGATACGAGATTCCGCCCACCTTGCTCCAATCCCAGCCCTGCGCCACTTCGACCATCGAGTGGTCGAACTCGCGCCGTCCGGCGATATCGATCGCCGATGAGACCTTGAGCGTCCCTTCGGGCTCGGCGGTGGGATGGCCGCCGACGAAGGCGATGATGCAATCGGGATTGGCGGTCTTGATAGCCTCGGCCGTGCGTGCGTCCATCCGCAGCGACGGCGTCGAGGTGTGGATCACTACGAAATCGTAATTCCTGGCCTCTTCGACCGTGCGCTTGAGGTCGTAACCGTGAGGCGGAGCGTCGAGCAGGCGCGCCCCCGGGATCATTCCGGCCGGGTAGGCCAGCCAGGTCGGATACCAGAACGACCAGACCTCGCGGGTGGCCTGGTAACGCGAGCCGGCACCGCCGTCAAAGTCCTCGTAGGAAGGGGGATTCAGGAAAAGCGTCTTCATCACGTCCATATTCTGGTCGTCTCCACGGGCCTGTCCGACTGGTTAGGGGAAATATACAAACCGGCGCGGGTGCAAGCAATATCGTCTGGGAGCGAATTTTTGACGAAAATACCCTCTACGGCATACGCGCCCGGTAGATGGGCGGACTGCGCGTATGGACCCGAAGAAACCAAAGAGCGCATCTCCCGCTGACGGTCGGAGCCTCGCAGCAAACGCGCGGTCAGCGCTCGGGCAAGAGCGTATGCTTCAGACCTCTTCCGAGGCTGCGCGCAGGGGCGGCGTCTCGGTGAGCACGAAGGCCACTACGCCGGTCAGATTGCCGATCACGGTTGCCGCGAACCACAAGAGCCCGAGCGCGATCGCGTCGGACTTCGGCATTCCGGCCATCCCGAACAGCATCAGGTAGGCGGTCTCGCGTACGCCCAGCCCGTTGAGCGTAACCGGTAGGCTCGCAAACACGTTGGCGATGGGGACGCACAGCACGAAGAGCGTAAGAGGCGTGGAGAGCCCAAGTCCGCGCGCTAATATCCACTGACAGATCGCGAGCGACACCTGCAGCGCGATCGAGAGCGCGATCGCCGGCATCATCGCGAGCGGCCGACTAAGGTAGGGGGCGATCGTCGCCGCCAAGACGACAATTCGCCCCGGCATCCGCGCCGCCAGCTTGCCGATGAGCGGCAGGGCCGCAAAGCCGGCCACAGAAATCGCCCCGACCGCGATCGTCGGCAGGATGAGCGACCGCGGCAATTTGGCGCTCATGGCCGCCGCGGCAGCGGCGGCGAGCCAGAACAGTCCGATCAACCCGACGATACGGTCGGCGGCGACCGAAGCGATCGCGTCGGCGAGCCGCTGATGGCGACGGCCGAGATAGACCGCGCGCAGGGCGTCGCCGCCGACCAACCCCGGCACGAAAACGTTGGTGAACATCCCGATGAAGGCGTAGCTCAGGTAGTCGAAGAACGGCGCGGGGATTTTCAGGATCGCGCCCAGCAGGCTCCAGCGATACGCCGACACCACCTGTCCGGCTACAAACAATCCCACAGCGATGAAGAAGAGGCCGATCCGCTCGCGCGCGAGCTGATGGAGCACCGGCCGAAGATTGTAGTGCCAGAGCAGAAGCGTGACGATGACCAATCCGGCGCCCGCGCGCAGCGCGAAGCCAAAAAGCGCGCGCCCCCTGCCGGCGGCGGCCGATGAAGGCGGTTCAGAGGGCGGCGCCATGGCGTCCGCGGCAGGTTCAGCTTGCATATCTCGGCTCACTTGCCTTGAGGATCGCTCGCTTGTGCCATTCCGATCCGATCACGGTAAATTCTCCCAGCCGCGCGTGCAGCTGTTCGAGTTCGCGCTGGTCGATAACCAGGACCACGGGTCCCGGCGCGTTCCACAGCCGCAGCACATCATCCTCGGAGCGGAAGAAATAACGGCTGCCGTCGGCGGCGTGCGCCTCTCCGAAGGCGAGTTCGGTCGGTGCGCCCACGAGTATCACGCGCCGGCGCGTATAAAACGGGAGCGCCTGGACGTAGCGCGGGTAACAGATGAGCGTCGCGTCGGGCGCACGCGCCTGGACTTCGCGAGCCAGCGCTGCGTAGGAACGCAGCGGTTCCGCCTGCAGGCGAACGTAACTGCCCGCGCCCAGCGCGGTTGCGGCCACGAGCACCATTGCCGCGAGCCCTGCATCGAACCGCCAGTGGCGAAAGATTTCAGCCACCAGCGCACCGCCGGCCGCGCCGATCAGACCGAGCGCGTAAAGCGCGGGCCGCGCCGCTACGACGTAGGGGCTGCTGAAGAGCGGCGCCGTCATCGCCGCCACCAGCATCGCTACCCCCATCAGGGCGAGTACGACGCCGACCGCGGCGAAGCGGATGCGCAGGCCAAGCGGTTCATCGCCGGCGCGCACGCCGGCCGCGAATGCGCGCGAGAAAATTCCGTCGGCGAGCAGCACCGCGATCGGCGCAGCGGCGGGCAGGATATACGGGATAAGCTTGGCGCTGGCCGCCGAGAACATCACGATTACAACCGCCGCGGCGACGATACAGAAGCGGCCCGCCGGCGTGCGCGAGAGTTCCCGCCAGGCGATGAACGGGGCCATCAGCGTCCAGGGCATCATCCCGGCGGCCAGCACCGGCACGTAGTAGTAGAACGGCTGGCCGTGGCTGTAGCCTGACTCGAAGAAGCGGCGGAGATGCTCGCCGACGAAATAGAAGTCCACGAAGCCGGGCTCGCGGATCGCGATCGCGATAAACCACGGCGCGGCGATGAGCGCCACCATCGCGCCGCCTGCCAGCGCATGGAAGCGGCCGGTCGCGCCGGACAGCTCACCCTGCCACCAGAGAAAAATTGCGAGGGTGACGATTGGAATCGCCGCGGCTACCGGCCCTTTGGCCAGCAGGCCCATTGCGATCGCTGCGTAGCCGAGCCAGCACCATCGGCCGCCCTCGCTCCAGTGGAGAAAAAGCGCGAACAGCGCCACCGTGACCGAGGCCGCGAGCAGCATGTCGGTGGTCAGCACCTGTGCCATCACGGCATAGAGCGTCGAGGTCGCGAGAATCGCGCCGGCCAGCAGCGCTCGGCCGCGGCCCATCGTCCGGCGCACGAAAATCCATGTCATCAGCACGCCTGCGAGTGCCGCGAGCGCCGGCGTCAACCGCGCGGCGAATTCGTTGACGCCGAAGATCGCCATCCAGAGAGCGCCGAGCCAATACAGCAAGGGCGGCTTCTCGACGTAAGCGACGTAGTTGAGATGCGGGACGATGAAGTTGCGCGTCGCGAACATCTCGCGCGCGATCTCGGCGTAGCGCGCCTCGTCGGGCTCCCACAGGCCGTAGCTGCCGAGATGAAAGAAGAAGATAGCCGAGGCCAGGCCGATGAGCGCGAGCGCGTCGAGCGCGGACCCCGGTACGCTTCGCGGCGCGGGCGCGGCAGCGGCGGCCGAGGCGAAGGTCGATTCGATAGGCACGGGCTCGGACACGACGCCCAAGTGTATCGTGCGCAGCGCGCCGGTGCAGCTATGCGCGAGCGCGCCACACGTTGGCGCTACAGGCCGGCGGCTCCGCCGCCTTTGCGCGGATCGAAAGCGCCGTTCAGATCGCCCGGCGCGATCGCGATCGCGCCGACCGCGCCCAGCGACGGTACTTCCTTCAGCCGATAGCCCATCTGCTCGAGCGCGCTGCGCGTGGCCGCCGGCATCGCGGCCTCAACGAACACCACGCCGGGCGCGGCCTGCTCATGCACCCGCGGTTCATCGACCGCCGCCCCGGGGTCGAGATGGAAGTCCAGCACGTTGACCGTGACCTGCACTACGCCGCTGATGATCGTCGGGCCGCCCGAGCCGCCGGCCGTCAGCACCGGATTGCCGCGGCGCATCACGATTACCGGCGACATGCTCGAGAGCGGACGCTTGCCGGGCGCAATCGCGTTGGCGGCCGCGCCTTCGAGCTTGAATGCGTTGGGCACGCCCGGGCCGGCGGCGAAGTCGTCCATCTCGTCGTTGAGTACGAGGCCGAGGCCCGCGACCATCATCTTGGCGCCGAAGATCGTGTTGATGGTGGTGGTGACCGCGACGACGTTGCCGTCCTTGTCCACCACCAGCAGGTTGGAGGTTCCGTGGTCCGCAGCCGGCGCGAGATGGGCAGGCGCGCCGCGATGGAGCGCGCGCTGGAGCGCCTCATCGATATGGCCCTGCGAAAGCAGCTTATCGATTGGCACGTTTACGAAATCCGGGTCGGCATACCGATCGCGGTCGATAAAACCCTGGCGCATGATCTCGATAAGCCGCGCGAGGTAGGGCGGCGAGTCGGCGCCC
Source organism: Candidatus Binataceae bacterium (assembly GCA_035500095.1). Classification (NCBI taxonomy): domain Bacteria; phylum Candidatus Binatota; class Binatia (SeqCode); order Binatales (SeqCode); family Binataceae (SeqCode); species Binataceae bacterium (SeqCode). Next base: position 22,041 of record DATJXN010000135.1, on the reverse strand, counting down.
AGTCCGGCGACCGGCGCGCTCCCGAGCATCCCGAGGATTTCCAGCACCACGCCGCCCGACGACGGCGGCGGCATCGTCCAGACCTCGTAGCCGCGATAGCCGCGATGAAGCGGCGCGCGCCACACCGGCCGGTATTGCGCGAGATCTTCGGCGCTGATCAATCCGCCGTGCGCCTTCATCCACTCGGCCAGCGTGTGCGCGATCTGTTCGTGGTAAAAGCGCGTCACCGGATCGTCGCCGAGCGAGCGCAGCGTCGCGCCAAGCGCCTGTTCATGCAGGATGTCGCCGGACTTGGGCGCGGCGCCCGCTGGCGTGAGGTACGTCGCCTTAAGGCCGGGGTCGGCCGCCAAAGCTGAAGTAGTACGTTCGATGTCTTGAACCAGGTGCTCGGTTGCGGGAAAGCCCTGCTCGGCGAGCCGGATCGCGGGCGCGGCAACAATCGAAAATTTCATCGTGCCGAAGCGGCGGAGCGCCGCGTCGAGCCCCGCAATTTCGCCCGGCACTGCGACCGCCAGCGGCCCCGCGCGGGCCAGCGCCTCGTCGGTCTTTCCGCCGCGCACATACATCGTGGCGCTCGCGCCCATCGGCGCACGCTCGCGATAGTCGAGCGCGTAAAAGCTGTGCGTGCGGGCGAGGTAGATCAGCATGAAGCCGCCCCCGCCGATCCCGCAGGAGGCCGGATTGGTCACGCCGACCGCGAGCGAGGTCGCGACGGCGGCGTCGATCGCATTGCCGCCGCGGCTCAGGATTTCGACCCCGGCGCTCGCGGCGAGAGCATTTTCGGCCACCACCATCGCGTGATGCGCTTCGGTGGCACGGGCCGGCACGGACACCGCGCAGAATACGGCCAGGGCGAGTATGGCCAGCCGCGCGCATGCGGAGAACGCGCGAATGCGTCGCGTCAGGGCGACAGAGGCGAACCGATCTGTAGCGGAAAACATTCCCGCCTTTCTAACAGCGTCGTACGGCCAAGGAAAGCTGGCGCGGGTGATGCGTGCGCCGAAGGTCGGCTTCATGATCGAATCGCGGCCGGTTAGATTTTGCGCGCGCGAAGTGCTTTGATCGCATCCACCTCAACGCGCTGCCGTGCAAGCGCCCAGCGGCGCCAATCCAAATCGAGAGGGCACTCCGATGGGTTTCGATGAGATCATCTACGAGAAGGCCAACCGCGTCGCCGTAATCACGCTAAACCGCCCCGCGCGCCTCAACGCCTGGACCTCGAAAATGGAATCCGAGCTGCGCGAGGCTCTGCTCGATTCCGAACACGACGACAAGGTGGGCGCGATCGTGATTACGGGCGCCGGCAAGGCCTATTGCGCCGGCGCCGACATGGGCACGCTCAATCGCGTCGCCGACGGCACGACCTCGGCGGTGCAGGCGGTGTCGGGCGAGGTCACTGGCACCAGCGAGCCGCGGGCGGACTTTCGCCAGCGCTTCTCATGGATCGCCGGGCTCAGCAAGCCGGTGATTGGCGCAATTAACGGCGCGTGCGTCGGGATGGGATTCACCACCGCGCTCTATCACGACATCCGGATTGCCTCGGAACGCGCGCGGATGGGTCTCATTTTCGTCCGCCGCGGCCTGGCAATCGAGCATGGTGCGAGCTGGCTGCTGCCGCGGATCGTGGGTTTGTCCAACGCCCTGGAAATCGCGCTGAGCGGGCGAATCCTCGACGCCGAGGAGGCGCTTCGAATCGGCCTGGTGAGCCGGGTCGTTGCGCACGAGCAGCTGATGCCGACGGCGCTGGAGATGGCGGGCGAGATAGCGACCAACTGCTCGCCGCTCGGAGTCGCGCACGCCAAGCGCCTTATCTATCACCATCTGTCGTCCGACCTCGGCGCGGCGCTAGCCGAGGAGAACGAATCGATCGCGGTGATGACGCGCTCGGAGGATTTCAAGGAGGGGATCCGCGCTTTTCAGGAAAAGCGCGCGCCGCGCTTCATCGGCCGCTAGGGCGGGGCGGGCGGGGATCTCGAACGGTCGCTTCGCGCGCCGGTCCGCGACCAGCCTCGGTCGATCGGGTCACCTCTCGCGGGTCACTTCTCGCGGATTACTTCTCGAGCGGATGCTTGAAGCGGCGGTCGGGATGGCGCACGGTCAGCACCGCACATCCGGCCTTCTGCACCACGCGCTCGGCCACGCTGCCCAGCAGCACGTGCGCAAGGCCGGAGCGGCCGTGCGTGCCGAGCACGATCAGGTCGACGCCTTCGGTTTGTGCGGCGTGGATGATTTCGAGAAACGGAGCGCCGACGCGCAGAAGGCTCCGCGCCTTGATTTGAGCGTCGCGAAATTGGGCGACGATCCGGTCGATCTCGCGCTGCGCGCCCAGCCGCTGCTCCTCGGCTATCTGGTTCATCGCGCTCACGTCGAAAGCAGGTCCCAGTTCGCTCACCATCACCGGCGGCAGCGGTTGGTCGACGTGCAGGATGATCACTTCGGAGCCGAACTTGCGCGCGAGTTCCTCGGCAAACCGCTGCGCGTTGAGCGAGTCGTCGGAAAAATCGGTGGCCAGCAGAATCTTCTTGAGTTCAGGCACGGCTGACAGACCATACGCTTGTCACGCAGCCCTGGGCAAGTGCTCGGCGGGGTGGATTCCGAGTATCGTGGCGCATTAGAATCGGCCTTCGGATATTACGACAGATGAAAGGTTCGGACATTACGAGGTTGCGCGACTTCGAGCGCGCTTGCGACGAGCTTTTTGATGAGTGGCTGGGGCGATGGCACGGCGGAGCCGCCGCGGCCGTTTCGCCGAGCGCAGTCATAGTTGACCGCGGCGATCGGTACGAAGTGCGCATCGAGGCCGCCGTCGAGGATCCGGAAGTGATTCACGTCGAGGTCACCGAGGTGAGCTTGACCGTGCGAATCCCCGCCGGGACTCATCCAGAGGTAGAACGCAGGATGAGCTTGACGCATGCGGTCGATCGAGAGAGCACTACGGCGCAATGGGCCGACGGCGTACTGACCATCGTACTGCCCAAGCTGCGCGGTCGGCGCATCAAAGTAGTATAGAGAGCAACCCGGACAAGGGAAGCGATGATGGTCGAGGGGGACGACAAGAAGCCCGCGCCGGCGCCGCACGAGCAGGCGCTTAAGCCTGCGGCCTCGCCGGTGGAGCTCCGCGTGGACGAGTTGCGCGGCCGCTCTCCGCTTAGCCCCGACGAGCTCGTGAACGCGGCGCGCGACGGCGCCCACGAGCTGCTCGGGCAGCAGCGGGCGCTCGACGCGATACGGATGGCGATTGGGATCGGCGCGCCCGGCTACAACGTCTTCGTGAGCCGGGTGCGGTCCCGCCGCGAGCGCGAGTCGATCGTTCGCATCCTGCAGCAGCAGGCGGCGGCGACGCCGACGCCGGGGGACTGGGTCTACGTCAACAACTACAAGAGCCCGGAGTCGCCGGTGGCGATCTACCTGCACGCCGGGCAGGGCGCGGAATTGCGTGACGGGATGCGCGATCTCGTCAGCTTCCTCATCGAGCAGCTGCCCAAGGCCTTTCGCCGCGAGGACTTTGACCAGGAGCGCAAGGCGCTGCGCGAAAAGTACAACCGCCGCGCCCAGGAGCTGTTTGCCCAGCTCGAGAACGCGGCGCGCGAGCGCGGCTTCGCGATCCAAGGGACCGCTTCCGGCCAGGTCATTTTCATTCCGCTCATCAACGGCAAAGCGCCCGAATCGCCCGAGGAGCTCAGCCGCGTGATGCAGGAGCTTCCCGAGGCGGAACGCGACCGGCTGGCCAAGGCTCAGGGCGAGCTTGCCGACTCGTTCGCCACGATGGCGATGCGTCAGCAGGAGCTGATGCGCGAGCTGGTCGGAGAAATCCGCCAGATCGAGCGCACTTTCGCCGCCCGTCTGATTGCGCCGGCTATCGCCGCGCTCAAGACGCGCTTCGAGAGCGAAGCCGTAACGAACTATCTCGATCAGGTTGCCGAGCACATGCTCGACCATTTGGATCGCTTCCGCGAAGCCGCCGAGACGGGCCCTGAGGCCTCGCCGCGTCCGCTGCCTCTGCAGCGCGCCGACGGACCGGAGGAGAGCCGATTCTTCGAGTACCAGGTCAACGTGGTGGTCGATAACGCGGGGCGAAGCGGCGCTCCCGTGATCGCCGAGGACGCGCCGACCTATCGCAACCTATTCGGCACGATCGAGCGCTGGATCGACCCGAGCGGCCGCAGCGCAACCAACTTCACGCGCATTATCGGCGGCTCCCTGGTGAAGGCGCACGGCGGATTTCTGCTCTTCGACCTCGACGACGCGATCGTCGAGCCGGGCGTGTGGAAGGCGCTCAAGCGGACGCTCAAGACGGGCCGTATGACGCTCGAGACGCTGGAACCGTTTCCGTTTTTCATGGTGAGCGGGCTCAAGCCCGAGCCGATCGAGTTGGCGGCCAAGGTGATCGTCACCGGCAGCCCCTATCTTTACAACCTGCTGTACTTTTACGACCCCGAGTTCGCAGAGCTGTTCAAGGTCAAGGCCGAACTGCGTCCGGTGGTTGATGCCGACGCGGAGGCCGCGCGCCATTATGCCATGCGCGTGTCAGCGCTGGCCAAGGACGAGGGGCTGCCCGATTTCGACGGCGCGGCGCTCGCGCGGATCGTGGAGTTCGGGATGCGCGAGGCGGGCGACCGTCAGCGGCTATCGAGCGTGATGGAGCCGATCGACGATCTCGCGCACGAAGCGGCGTACTACGCGCGTGCGGCCAACGACCGGGTGGTCGGCGCGCGCCACGTCGATCGCGCGCTCAATGAACGCGTGTTGCGCCTCAACTTTATCGAAGAGGAGATCCGCCGTCTGATCGCCGAAGGCACGATCGTCGTCCATCTGCGGGGCGGCGAGGTCGGCCAGGTCAACGGGCTGGCGGTGCTCGACGCCGGCGGCTACAGCTTCGGCCGTCCCGCGCGCATCACCGCGACCGTCGCGCTCGGCCAGGCCGGCGTCATCAACATCGAGCGCGAGGCGCGGCTGTCGGGATCGACTCACGACAAGGGCGTCATGATCCTGAGCGGTTTCTTTCGCCAGCGCTTCGGACAGGATTTGCCCGCCTCGATGACCGCGAGCATCGCCTTCGAACAATCCTACTCCGGGATCGATGGCGACAGCGCGAGTTCGACCGAACTCTACGTGCTGCTCTCGACGCTGAGCGGCGTGCCGCTCCGCCAGGACCTGGCCGTCACCGGTTCGGTCGACCAGTACGGCGCGGTGCAGGCGATAGGGGGCGCCAACGAGAAGATCGAAGGCTTTTACCGCGTGTGCAAGGCGGTCGGGCTGAGCGGCACGCAAGGCGTCCTGCTGCCGCGCGCCAACGTCACCAACCTGATGCTCGAACCGGAGACGGTCGAGGCGGTCGCGAGCGGGCGCTTCCACATTTATCCGGTAAGCACGATCGATGAGGGGATCGAGATCCTGACCGGCGTTCGCGCGGGCGCGCTCGAGGAGCCAGGCACGGTCAATCATCTCGTCAGCGCTCGCCTGCATCGCATGTCGGACATCCTGCGCGAGCGCCGTCCGCCCGAGGAGACTCGCGGCTTGCAGGCCGGTCCGTCGCCCGCGCCGGTGCCGCCGCCGCCGACGCCCCCGGTCCCGCCACGCTGAGCGCGGAGCCATGGCCGCACATTTCCGGACCGAACTTCGGATTGCCTGAGATGCCGATCGATCTGCGCCTCGATGCCGACGAAGTCCCGCTGCTTTGCGACTTCTATCTGCTCACGATGGCTGCGGCGTATTTCGCCTCCGGCAACAACGACACAGCCTGCTTCAGCATGTTCACGCGCCGGCTACCGGCGCGCCGCGGCTTCCTGGTGGCGGCCGGGCTGGAGCGGCTGCTCGAGGCGCTCGAGCAGTTTGATTTCGCCCCGCGGGCGCTCGAATACCTCGAATCGCTGCGACTGTTCACCTCCGACTTCCTGAATTTCCTCGCCACTCTGCGCTTCAGCGGCGAGGTCTGGGCGATGCCCGAGGGCACGATCTTTTTCGCCACCGAACCGATCCTGGAAGTACGGGCGCCGCTCATCGAGGCGCAGCTGATCGAAACGCTGGTTCTCAACCAGATCGGGATGGGGTCGCTCGTGGCGAGCAAGGCGGCGCGCAGCCTCGTGGTGGCCGGTGGGCGGCGGCTGATCGATTTCGGGCTGCGCCGCAGCCAGGGCGCCGACGCGGGCCTCGTGGCGGCGCGCTCGAGCTATATCGCCGGCTTCGCCGGCACCTCCAACGTGCTCGCCGGACTGCGGTACGGGATTCCGCTGTACGGGACGATGGCGCACAGCTACGTGATGGCGCACGAGCAGGAGCGCGAGGCCTTCGAGAGCTACGTCAAGGTTTTTCCGCGGCTGAGCACACTTCTCGTCGACACCTATGACACGCTGCGCGGGGTCGAGAACGCGGCCACGGTGGCGCTCGAGTTGCGCGAGAGGGGCGCCAAGCTCCAGGGCATCCGGCTCGACAGCGGCGATCTGCTGGAACTGAGCAAGCGCGCGCGGCGCGTGCTCGATCGGCGCGATCTTGCCGAGGTTCCGATCTTCGCCAGCGGCAATCTCGATGAATATCGTATCGCCGAGCTGGTCAAGGCCGGCGCGCCGATCGACGCATTTGGCGTGGGCACCGAGATGGCCGTGAGCGCCGATGCGCCCGCGCTCGACGTGGCTTACAAGCTGGTCGAATACCGGGGTGAACCGCGCCTGAAAACCTCGAGCGAAAAAGCCACGCTGCCCGGCCGCAAACAGGTTTTCCGCGCGCGCAACGCCGCCGACGGTTTTTTCGCCGACCTCGTCGGATTGTTCGAGGAAAGTCCGGACAATCTGCAGCGCGAGTTTCGTCCCGCGCCCGCATCGGTGCGTCCGGTACTCGAGCGCGTGTTCGCCGACGGCCGTCGAATCGGCACGCGGCCGCAGCTCGGCGAGGCGCGCGAGCGCTTGCTGGAATCCTTCGCCAAGCTGGACCCTCGCTACAAAGACATCGATCGTCCCGACGCCTACCCGGTGCGCCTCAGTGCCGCGCTCAATGCGCTTCTGATCAGCGAGAAGCTGCGCGTCGGGCGCCGCCAGGAGTGATCGCCATGCCCGGGTATCGCGGTCTCGGCGCGCACGCACATCGGAGCGGATGAGCCAGGACGTGGCCGTCTTCGATCGGATCGCGGCCTCGGGCGCCGGGCAGACCGCGGTGCGTCCACGCGCTCTCGCCCTCGGATTTCTCGCGCTCGCGCTCGTGCTCGGCGCGACCCTGCGTTTTCAGCACCTGGGGATTACGGATCTCAGCGCGGATGAGGGTGCCTCATGGGCGGCGGCTTCCGCCGCGGACGTTAGCGCGGCGGTCGCGACGGAGCATCAGCTCGATCCAGGCAAGCTGCCGCTCTACGACGTCATGCTGCACGGATGGGTGCGCATCTTCGGCGACAGCGTGTTCGCGATGCGCGCGATGTCGGCCGCTCTCGGCACGATCGCGATCCTGCTCGTGTTCGCCGCCGTGCGTGAGGTCTGCCGTTCCCTGGGCGGGCAATCGGGCGCCGCGATCGGCGACCTGGCGGGCGCTTTGGCCGCGCTTGCCTACGCCGTCAACTTTATGATGGTGGCGTCAGATCGGACCGCGCGAATGTATCCGGTGGCGATGAACGCGGAGCTGGCGCAGATTTTCTTCCTGGTCCGCGCGCAGCGCCGCGGCGGCTGGCTCAACTATGCCGGCGCGGCGATTTTCACTGCTGCCCTGGTCGCGGCCAACTTCACCACCTCCTTTCTGCTGCTCGCCGAGGGTTTCTGGTTTGGATGCCTGCTGATAGCAAAAGCGTGGCGCTCACCGTTGGAAGGTCTTGCGATCTTCCGCCCCGGCCTCGCGATTGCCGCGGGAGTCGCACTGCTGGGGCCCCTGCTGCCCTGGGTATTCGTATCCTCGAATCAGGCCGTAGCGATGGGCGCGATCAGCTGGATCAAGATGGGGTCAATCGCCTGGCCCTTCCAGGTGCTGCTGACCGCGGCCGGCGGACGGATCCTCTTCTGCAGCTTCGTGATGCTGGCCGCTTTCGGAATTTGGCGGCACTGGCACGCGGCGCCGCTCGCCCCGGGCTTTTTTCTGGTCTGGACTCTGGCGCCGATCATGGGACTGACGGCGGTGAGTTATCTGATCCACCCGCTCGAATTTCCTCGCTACGTGCTGATTGCCTTCGTCGGGATGTTCGGGCTGGCTGCGTTCGGCGCCGCTACGCTGCGGCCCGCCGCTGTTCACCTCGCGCTGGCCGCGGCGCTGGTTGGTCTTTCGCTCGGCCGAACCCGTCACGTGATCGAACACCCATATGAAGCGGCATGGCGGGAGGCCACGGAGATCGCGGCGGCCGAGGCGGCGCCCGGCGAATCTATAGCCGTATTCCCGGAGTACTGTCACAACGTAGTGCGTTACTACCTCAATCCCGAGCGCCGCGGCGCCGTCCGGGGAGTTGAAGAGTGCGGACCGCAGCGGGTTCTGATTCTGAGCGGGCGCTATATTCTGCCTGCGGACCGAATCGCCGCGATGGAAAAGTGCTATCCGCGCGTGGTCAAGCGTTTGAAGCTGGTGGAGGTTCGCGCGCGTTGACAGCGCGTACGGCGGCGTTGGCGCTGCTCGCTTTGGCCCTGATGCTCGGCGCCGGGCTGCGCTTTTACCGTCTGAAGACGGCCGACCTCAGCGCCGACGAGGCCGCGTCGTGGGCCGGTGCGGCAGCACCTGACCTGCGTACGGTCGTCGCGCTGGAACGCAAGCTCGATCCGGGCAAACTCGCGCTCTATGACGCCGCGCTTCATGTATGGATGGGGCTTTGGGGCGACAGCGCAGGATCGATGCGCGCGCTTTCGGCCGTCCTGGGCACGATCGCGATCGCGCTGGTTTTCCTCGCAACGCTGGAGCTGGGATCAGGTCTTTGCGGTCTGGCCGAAATCCACAATGCGGAATTCGGTGCGGCGGCGTTCGCGGCCTTATTGACCGCGGTCAATCCCGTACTCATAGGCCAGGCGCGCACGGTGCGGATGTATCCGCTGCTGCTGGTCCTGGAACTCCTGCAGGTCATCTGTTTGCTGCGCGCGGTATCCGGGCGGACGCGCCGTGCGGGCCGTATCGGGAGTCTCGTAGGCGTTACGGCTTTCAGCGCGCTCGCAATCGCGTGCAACTTTACCGGCGCTCTGCTCGTTGCCGCAGAGGCGATGTGGCTCGCATGGACGGCGCTCTGCCGACGCGTCGGCCGCGGCTCGAGGGCGGCCGCCGAACTCCGTCTGCTGCTTCCGTCGCTGGCGCTTTGCGCCGGGGTCGCGTTGCTGGGGCCGAGCGCGCCGATGGCCGGACGCACTTCGATCGCCGTCGTGCACGCCGGCATACTTGGCTGGTCGCATCTGCGGCCGCCGTGGTGGCCGCTCGAGATGCTGCGCGACGCTACGGGCAAGGCGCCCTTCCTGCCGTTGCTGCCACTCGCCATATACGGAGGATGGCGGTTGCAGCGCGACAATAGCGCCCTGGCGCTCGGCTTCCTGCTGTGGTGGATGCTCGCGCCCGTAGCGGCGGTGATGGCTATCTCTTACGCGTTCACTCCGTTCGAGGAAACGCGCTACGTGATTTCGAGCGTCGCCGCATTTCTGACCCTCGCGGCAATCGGGCTTGCCGCGATCGATTCGGCGCGGCTGCGCATCGGACTGCTGATCCTGGTGATCGCGCTGTCGCTCGATCACGTGCGCCGCGACTTCATCAAGCCCGAATACGTTCAGTGGCGCGAGGCGACGGCGCTTGCGCTCGCGGCGTCGCCGCCCGGCGGCGCATTCGCCGTCATCCCCGGTTATGCGGTAAACGCGGTTCGCTACTACCTGCCGCCGAAGCTCAGGGCGAGCGTCGAAAGCGCGGAGGACCGCTGCGATCCGCATCCGCACGTGCTGCTGCTGGGCCGCGACGATCTGCTTGCGCCCGCGCAACTCGCGGCGCTTCGCGATTGCGATCCGGTGGTCGTCGGGCGTTTCAAACTGGTCGAAGTCCGCAGACGCTGATTGCACCCTGCGCGAGCTTCGACCGAGGGCATTGCGAACCGCGATCTCTCAAGGACCCGAAGGGGTCGAAGCCGCGGCCGGAGTAGCGGATGGATTCGCCGCCGGCGCTGCGCCCTGGAGTTCGAGCGGTGCCGTATGGGCCGCGCGCGCAAGCTGGTCGGCATCGAATACGATCGCCATCAGCGCCGGGTTGTCGCCCACCGGCGGCGTCGCCGAGAGCTTGCGCGGATAGGGAAAATAGATCGCCGCAGCGTAAGCGCGGTACTTGTCGATAATCGGCCTGACCGCCGCGTACGATCCCTGGACGCCCAGCGCCACGCGATACGCCTTCGCCGGCGCGAGCATCACGCCGTCGAACATCAGGCCCGGTCGCTGCGCGCTGCGCAGCAGCGGACCTCCGATCCAGTCGCGCGGCAACAGGCCCGCCTGCTGGGCTGTGAGCGGGGACAGGTCGGATAGGCGGCGGCCGCTGGCGACATAAGCGTAAGCCGCCGCCAGGATCGTGTCGAAGCGAGGGGCCGCCGCGCGCGCCTGAAGCGTGGCCGGCGTCTCGCTGGGCCACTGCGCGCGCAGTTCTGCCGGCAATTGATAGAGCGTCATTCCGCCGACGTTCTGCGGCGCGACGCCGAGTCCTCCCAGGAGCGCGTTCCACACCTCGCGATCGCGTGGCGCGATCGCTCCGCGTTGCCAGATGCCGGGGCCCGCGGCATGGCTGACCTCGATCGCATGCTCGCCTTCGCTCGCAAAGATCACGGCGCCAACGCTGTGGCTCTTAAGAAAAGCCTTGAACTGGCCGCCCGCATCGGGAATCGGCGCAACGTCGTACAGTGCGTCGACAATCGGCCAGCGTTCGTACTCGACGGGGATCGGCGGCGCAAAACCCGTATACCCGCCCGCCATCCGGAATTCGAACGCGGAGAGGGCCTGCCAGAGCATCCCGTCGCCTTCAAAGCCGTACGGCAGGATCACCACCGTCTCATCCGGCTGCAGATACTGGCGAAATAGCTTGGCGGCGAAGAATTCGGGCGTGGCGAGCTTCGTGGCCCAGAAGGACGCGTCCAGGCTGGGCAGGAGCGAGAGCGCGATCAAAGCTCCCGCGAACCATTTGAGAGCCGGCCGGCGCGGCGCGCCCGCCCGCGGCTTCGCGCTCATCCACATCGCGCACAGAATCGAGATTGCAAGGAACATGTAGACGGTCAGCCGCGCGGGCACCGCCTTGCCGATGAGCGGCAGTGCCGCAACGATCATCCAGGGCATCGGCACGATAAACCGGCCGCTCACCTGCATCCACGACCCCATCGAGAGGACGCCAATCGCCCCGGCAAACAGGATCAGCAGCCGCACGGCCGGCTCGTTCCATCGCTGCCGCGTCATTGCGGCCGCGGCCACTACCGTAAGCCCGAGATAGGCGTCCGTGTCGTAGATTCCGGCGCGGAAACTCCGCGATATGGCGCGTATCGCGTCGAACCGGCCGAGCGCGCTCGTCGGTACGGGCACGAGGAAGTTGAGCAAATCGATCGAACCCGTGTTGGTCGACCAGATAGCCCCGTGCGGAAAACCATAGGCGAACAGGTAGTAGAGATACGGCGCGAGCAGGAGCATCGCGAGCGCGTAGCTTAACGCGATCGGCCGGATTAAAGCGCGCACGCGCGCGCGATCGCTCCCCTCCGTTACCAGCAGTGCGATCGCGAGCGCGATCGCGGCGCTCATCGTCATCGTCGCGAAGGTCTCGATGAAGATCAGAAATTGCGCGTCCAGCACCAGCGCCAGCAGGACGACAAACGTTCGCCGGCGCATCGTTTCGTTCAGCGCACGCAGAGTCAGATAGGCCACGAGCGGCAGCATGGGCACCAAGGCAAGGTCGATATCGCCCAGCAGCTTGCAGGCCAGATACGGCGAGAAGCCGAAGACGAAACCGCCGAGAAGGGCTGGAACGAACTCGCGCACGATTTGCCGGCACAGCATGTAAGCGACCGATCCGGCGGCGACCGGGCAGAGCAGGCAGAGAATGTTGTAGGCGGCGACCGCCCCCAGCGTGCGCGTCACCGGCAGCATCAGCAGCGCCGCGAGCGGGATATTGGTCGTCCATGCGAGGTTGAAGCCCGCAGGCGCCCACAGGGCGTGCGTGAACAAGGGATCGATGCGCGCCGTCAGCGCGTGGGCCCACCAGGCCAGGAACCAGATCGATTGCGGCGGGTCGGGGCCGTTGCCGACATAAAACGAAGACAGGCTGCCGCCGAGGGCGCGGCCGAACAGCAGTAGCGAGAGTCCCAGGTAAGCTAGCAGCGCCGCTGTTCCGCAGCGCCATCCCGGTGCGTCGGCTGATGCGGCCCTCGCCCCTTCGCGCTCGCTCATCGTGATACGCCGTCTTTGCCGTTGGGCGCCGCTGAAGCGTTGTTACCCTCGCTGCGCACCCGCGCCGCGGCACGCTCGAGCCCCTCGCGGCTGAAGACCACGACGAGCCGTCCTCGAAGATCAGCCTCGGCAGCGGGCGCCGGCCGATCCAGGTCGCGCGGCAAGAAGCCGACCGCATCGGCGCGATAGTCGCTGAGCACCGCACGCAGCGACGGGTACCAGCCGTTTACGCCGGCCTCGATCCGGCCCTGTTCGTCCACGCGAAGCCACAGATCGTCGAGTTGATGGGTATCGCTCGGATGGCGCGGCAGGTTGAGCCCGCCGTCGTTCCATGGCGGCTCTACCTTTTCCGGTATTACGATCCATCCGGCCGGCATCAACCCGAGCGCGCTGACTGCGGCGGGAGTCAGTCCGTCCGCCGGACGGCCGGCGTGCAGGTATCGCTCTGCCGCGAGCACGAGCGCTGCGAAGCGTGCCTTGTCGAGCCGCGTCTCCATCTCGAGCGCGCTCGCGCTCCGCCAGGGAGCGAGCTCAGCCGGCACCGCGCGATATATGGTCATTGCGCCGGCCTCGACTGGCGCCGTATTCAAGGTCGCCATCAGCGGACGCCAGATATCGGCTTCGCGATCGTCGACCAGGACGGCGGTCGCGCGATGCGTCGCGAGGAAGGCCTTCAGCTGATCGCCGGCATCGGGAAGCGCAACCGTACCGACGCGATAGAAGGCGCGCACTATCGGCCACTGGCGAAACTCAACCGGCGGATTGCCCGCATAGCCGCCTGCCATCTTGAAATACCATCCGCTCTGCAGTTGCCACGCCATGCTGTTGCCGTTGATTCCGTACGGCAGGACGACCACGGTCTCGCCGGGCGAGAGATATTTCGCATAGAGCCCGTCGGAGAAGAAGGGCGGTACGTAGAGCGCGGAAGTCCAGAAGCTCGCGGAAAGATTCGGTGCGATCGAAACGATTACCGCTAGCGCTGCCGCCACGCGGACCCATCGCGGAAAAGCGCTGTCGCCAAGCCATAGTGCCGTAATAACGGCGAGCGCGAGAAAGGCATACAGCATCAGGCGCACGGGCAACGCCTTGCCGATGAGCGGCATGGCGCCAAGAAGCAGTCCGGGCAGCGGAATGATCGGCCGCCCGCCGACCACGAGGAAGGGTCCGAGCGAGAGGATGACCGCGACAATCAGCACGGTCACCAGCGCGCGCGCCCAACCCTCAGTCCAGTTCCGACGAGCGAACGCTACCGAGATCAGCATCAGCGGAACACCGATATAGCCGCCGTCCTCGAAGATAAAGCCGAGGAAGCGTTCCGTGATGGCGCGGAACGGCGCCGCGCGTCCAAGCTCCATCGTCGAGGTCGGGATCGCGAGGTTCAACAGGTCGGTCGAGTACAGCAGCGCCGGATGGGTCGCGCCGGGGTCGTAGCCCAGCGCGACCATGTAATAGAAGAACGGGCTCAGCGCCCCGAGCGCGATCGCATAGGCGAGCGCGACGGTTGGGAGAAGATTGACGGCGCGCGTCTTCTCCGCGCGCGTCCCCATCCCCAGCACGACGATGAAAGCGATGCCCGCAAACAACGTCATCGTGGCGAACAACTCGATGAACATCAAAAACAGCGCGGCCAGCACGAGCGTCAGTCCGGCGAGGAGCGGACGCCACGCGATATCCACCCGAAAGCCGCGAATCATCAGGAGCCAGAAGAGCGGAATCGGAAACACAAGGAGCAGATTGAGATGCGCGAGAGTCTGACCGAGCGTGTAGGCGCAAAAGCCAAAGACGTAGCCGCCGGCCAGCGACGCGCAATAGGCGCTGGTCAGATAGCGGCACAGCACGAACGCGCTCCAGGCAGCGAGCGCGAGCGCGAGCAGGCAGCAAAGGTTGTAAATCGCGACGGGCCCCAGGAAGGCAACCGGTACGGCCGCTACCAGGCTCAGGAGCGGCATCGTAGTGGCCCACGCGAGGTTGAGTCCGCGCGGTGCCCAGATCGCGTCGGTAAACAACGGATTGAGTCCGTGGGCGATGGCGTGCGGCCACCATGCCATCAGCCACATCAACTGCGGTGGATCGACGCCCTTGCCGACGTATGCGGTGGAGAAGCGACCGTCAAGGCCCCTAGCGAAGAACATCGCCGCCAGCGCCAGGTAGATAGCGAATGCGAAGATTCCTCGAAGGTCGAACGCGTAGGGCGGCCGGTGAATCGTTTCTTCCATCGCTGCCATCAGATGGAATAGTCGAATCAGGTCAGCGCGCTCACCGGGCGGCTTTCTCGAGGAGCCAGTTGTAGTAGAGCGGCAGGCCCGGAAGCAGGTTCAGGCGCGCCTCCCGGGCGACCCGCAAGCCGTTGCGCTCGAACGCGCTCGCCACGGCTCGCGGCGGGGTGACATGACGGTCGTCGATGCCTTTGAAGCCGATCGCGCGAAAGCCCAGCTCCATCATCGTATTCACCGCCGGCATGCCGAGAAGGAAGCGCCCGCCCGGCTTGAGCACGCGCGCGACCTCCCGCAGTCCCTGTTCGTACTGATGCAGATGCTCGAAGACCGAGAAGCAGGCCACGAGATCGAACTCGGCGGTTTCGTACGGCAGTTCGTAAACACTGCACTTAAGGAGCCTCGCGCCGCGCCCGTGCTTCGCGAGCCAGGCCTGGACGGGGGCAGGGTCAGCGTCGAGATCGATGCCGTGCAATTCATCGACCCTGGACGCGATCGCCAGCAGCACTGCGCCGGCGCCATAGCCGACCTCGAGCGCCTTCGGATAACTGCGATCCGCGATCATTCGCAGCCCAAGGTTGATCCGTTGGCGAAAAAACCATCCGACAAACGGACGTCGGTAGTAGGCGATCGGGTCGGTCGGGCCGTTGGTAACCAGACCCTCCAGCAGGCGCGGCGTCAGTTGCAGATCGGCTGATGGCTGGTCGTTCGTCACGAAGCGCCGCTCACTTTTATCGATTCTGCCGTGGGTAAGGAATCATGCGCAATTTGGAGAGCGCTGAGGACGCAAGATAGCGAAGGCGGATACTCGCGGCAACATTTATCTGGAAGTACCAACGCCAATCGGCGTACGCCCGGTCGATCAAGCCTTGCGCCTGGCCGAGGCCGCCGCGCTGCTCGACGCAAGAAGGAAGCCGGCGCGCAGTGAGCGACCCTCGAATAGTCCAGGTCACGGCGTCCGCGATACCGAGGCGGCCGCGGCCGTGCGCGCGAGGCCCGTGCGATCGAAAATCATCACCAGCGTAGCAGACCCACGCGGCGTTGAACCCGCCGTCATCGGCGCGGGATACGGAAAATAGATTCGAGCAGAGAGGGGACCGTAGCGCCGAATAATCGGTTCGAGCGCCTGGTACGAGTCCGCCAACCCTACCTCGATTCCCCCCGCGCCGGCCGGACCCAGCAATAACGTGGAATGAAAGATCGGGTTGGTGTCGCGGGAGCCGGCGAGCGTGCCGCCGAACCATCCGAGCGGGAAGAGTCCGAGTTGCTGCGCGCGCTCGACGCTTAGCGAGGCAAGGTTCCCGCCGCCATCGAGGTAACGCTCGGCACCGAGCACCATCGCTTCGAATCGGGTCTGTTGGGCGCGCTGTTCCATCGCGAGCGCCGTATCCGCGCGGCTTTGCGCGAGTGCCCGCGGCGTCAGGCGATAGATCGTGACGTCCCCGGCTGCGATCGCCGGCACACCCAGGGAACCGAGCATCGCGGCAGTAGCGTCGCGCTCGGGCGCGAGCGTTGGCGCCCGCGTCCAGGTCGCGGCGGTCGGGCGCCCGTCGATCGAGCCGACGCGGTAGTGCCGGCGTGGGCCGACGATGACGGCGCCGACGTCGTGGCCGGCCAAGTACGCCTTAAACTGATCGCCGGCCGCAGGCACACCCCTCAGCTCGTAGAGGCTTTCGATAATCGGCCAGCGGCTCTGCTCCGGCGGCACTGGCGGCGTAAAGGTCACATAACCTTCGGCCATCCTGAAGTAGATGTTTGTGGCGGCCTCCCACAGCATCCCTTCGCCGAGAATTCCGTACGGCAGCACAACCACGGTCTCGCCCGGTGCGAGGTACTGCCGATAGAGGCCCTCGCCAAAGAAGGCGGGAATCGCGGCCGGGGTCGACCAGTAGGCCGCGCAGAGATTGGGCAGCATGAAGGGCACGGCTACGAGGGCAAGAATCCAGCGCGCAGTTGTTCGCGGGTTCGCGCCGGCGAGCCATATCGCGGCCATCACGGCGAGCACCAGGTAGGCATAGAGCATGAAGCGTGCGGGCAAGGCCTTGTCCAGCAGCGGCAGGCGCGTAAGCGCGGAGCCGGGGAGTCCCACGACGATTCGGCCCCCGATTTCAAGCCGCGGTCCCATCGCGAGCACGCAGATTACGATCAACAGATGCACAAGGAGTCTGCCGTTGGGCGCGTTCCATCGTTCGCGCGCATAGAGAACCGCGATCGCGATTATCGGCAGTGCCAGGTACGCGCCGCTCTCGGAAAGCTCGGCGCGGAAGCGGGATGCGATCGGCGCGAGGAAAGGTGCAAGGCCGAGCTGGTTGACGCCGGTCGGGACCATCAGATTCGCAAGGTCAATCGCGAAGTGCCAGGGCGAAAAAATCTGTTCCGGCGCAGTCGGATGGATGAACATGTAGTAGAGGTAGGGCGCCACGAGAATCGCCGCCGCCACATATGCGACAGCGGCAAGCGCTGCCGCCGAGAAGAGGCGGCGGCGCTCCGGGGGACCCATCGCCGGGGCCGCCAGGACAAGCGCGAGCGCCCCGAACAGCGTCGCGCTCGCGACGATCTCCGCGAACAGCAGGAATTGCGCGGCGATGAGAATCGCGAGCGCGGTAACGAAGCCGCGCGCGCCAAGGCTCCCGTCGATTCGCCGCAGGGCCGCGTATGCGCATAGCGGTATCGGCCACATCAACGTCAGATCCACGTTGCCCAGCATCCGGCTCAACACGTACGGCGAGAACGCAAAGAACAATCCGCCGAAAAGCGCCGGCCAATAGCAGCCGGCGGCGTAGCGGCAAAGGATGAAGGCGCTCCATCCCGCGAGCGCCGGCGACAGCAGGCAGACCAGGTTGTACGAGACGATCGGCCCGAAGGCCCGCGTCACGGGATAAACCGCCCATGCAGCAAGCGGCATGTTCGCGGTCCAGGCGAGATTGACGCCCGAGGGCGCCCAGATGACTTTGGTCAGGAATGGATTGACTGAGTGCGAGATCGCATGCGCCCACCAGGCCATGAACCAGATATACAGTTGCGGATCGGGTCCGCGGCCGACGTAGACACTCACCGGGTGCGCAAGCACGATGCGTCCGAAAACGAGCGCTGACAGTGTCAGGCAGGCGAGAAATGCACCCGCCGCCTTACGATCAAAGAGGCGGGGAGCGCGTTTTGCGTCAGGCATCTGACCGCCGATAGCGATATCCGAGCGACCGAATTAGATACTAACAATCGGTGCTCGCCGCTGCCACGGTATTGCTACGGATTCAGCCCATTTCGCTATTCAGATCGTCGCAGCCAAACCATTCGCGTCAATGCGCGGTATGGATTGCTCTCGATTGAGGTAGTTCGGATTCGAGATCGAGTCTTGGCCGCTCCGAGAGCGCCAATACGGCAGCACGCTCGAGTCCCGTTCGATCGAACGACATCAGCAGCGGATAGTAATATGTATCGGCGGCCCGCGCTGGCTCGCTCTCATCGAGCCGTGCACCTCCGGCGAACGAGACGCGCCGTGCATATGTGCCATAGCGATCGATAAGCGGGCGCAGAGCGCCCCTGCTTCCCAAGAGGCCGACCGTGACCAATCCGTCGGACTCGGTGCGCATATACAGTCGATAGTCAGTCGTCCGATTTCTGAGCGGCAGCCACGCGGCCGGCAGGTATCCCAGCCTGGTCGCGCTTGCCGGAGCGAGACGCGCAGGATCTGCACCCGACGCGATATAGCACTGGGCGGCGATCAGCAAGGCGCCGAACCGCTGCGTATCCACGAGCGTTTCCATCCGCAGCCAGTCAACTCCGCGATAGGGCGCGAGCATCGCCGACGGCACGCGATAGAGCGTGACTCCGCCCGCCGTGAGCGCCGGCTCGCCCAGCGCCGCAATGATCGGCTCGACCGACGGGAAGGCGGCCGGCATCGAGTTGTTGCCCATCAGCACCGCGGTCACTTCGTGGCTCGCGGCGAAGGCTTTCCATTGAGCGGCCGGGTCCGGAATCGTCGCGAGTTGATTGGCGGAACGGACGATCGGCCATCGTTGATAGGAAGTCGGACTCAGCGCCGGGTATCCGCCGGCGAGCCGAAAATACATCCCGCTCAGCGCTTGCCACATCATGCAAGCGTCGGCTTCGCCCCATGCGTACGGCAGCGTCGCCACGATCTCGCCCGGCGCAAGATAGCGGCGGTACATCCCGGTGGTAAAAAAAGATGGGGCCGGCGCGACGCTGCCGTTCTCGGCCCAGACCCGGGCAGACGGATTCGGAAAAAGCGATACGAACACCAGCGTGCCGGCGATCGCGCGCGTGGTAAGGCTGTGCCGCGGCGCCGACAGCCATACGGCGGCGAGCAGGGCAAAGGTCAGAAACAGGTAAACGTTGAAGCGCAGCGGCAGCGCCTGGTCGATAAACGGGGCGCGATGCAGCAGCGACCACGGGAGCTTGAAGTAGCTGTTGCCCGCCACGTGCAGTCGCGGCCCCATCGCCGCCGCCGCGACAATCGCTATGGTCGCGCCGAACAGCCTCGCTTCGAAGGTGCGCCATCGTTCGAGCACAAACCAGAGTGCCAGCGCCAGCAGGGGCACGCCGACATAACCGGCCTGCTCCGAAATGTTGCTTGTGAAATCGCCCGAGACCCGGCGAAACGGCCCCACGGCGCCTCCGAGAGCGACCGTCGGGGTGGGGATCACGAAATTTAGGAGGTCGGTCGAATGCCAACTCGTCGAATAGATCGGGAGCGCACGAAAGCCGGCGAACATGTACCAGAGGTATGGGCTCATCAGGATCGTCATGCCCAGGCCGGCGAAGAAAATCGGCGCGGCCAGCCCCACGATGCGCCGGCGGAGATCGGCGTCGCCCAGCATCCAGGCCGCCGCCAGCGCAAGCGCGCCGAACAACGCCATCGTGGCAACGACCTCGGCCGCGATCAGAAACTGCGCCGTCGCCAGCATCAGCAGTCCGAGCGTGAAGCGCCGCTCCCCGATATTCCCGCGAAGGCGCGCCAGCACCAGGTACACGGCAAGCGGGAGAAGAAACGCCGCGAGCAGATTGAGATGCCCGCCGTAGGCCTGCGCCAGCATGTACGAGGAGAAGCCGAAGATGTAGCCACCCAACAGCGACGGGCCGAAGCGCCGCGTAAGACTGTGGCAAAGCACGAACGCGGTCCACGCCGAAAGCGCAGGACAGGCGACGCAGAGCAGGTTGAACGCCGTAATCGGCCCCACGGTCGCGGTCAGGGGGAACGCGATCAGGCTCAGCAGCGGAATCGACGTCGACCAGGTCAGGTTGAAGCCGGCGGGCGCGAAGATAAGCCTGGTGATGAACGGATTCAGATGATGCGCGATCGCGAACGGCCACCATACCAGGCACCAGATGAAAAAGGACTGATCGATTCCGCGTCCGAGATAGATCGTGGTGAAGTGAGGCAGGGCGGGACGCAGGAAGAGCGCCGCCGAGAGGCCCAGGTAGATGAGCAGCGCCGCGCGATACGGATGGCGCGCGACGCGGCCCCATACTGTTTGGCGCTCCGATGTGGGGTTCACGTTCGCATGCTGCTCAGATGCTGCGCCTTGGCGGGTCGAACGGGATTGGCTTGCCGTTCCGACGCGCGGCCGCTTTTCGCTATAAACAAGCCGCCCACGAGCCGCCGCGTCAAGGTCGATCCCTAAAAGCGGGATTTGTCGCGCGAGTCCCGCGTGCCGTACTCAATCCGGCCTTGCCAGGGTGCAGGACCGGCAGGGAACCGCCGCGCGTTTTGTGCCCGGCGCGATGCTGATTATTCCCGATCGCGGAATTCTTTGCGCCGCGCACGCGCCCCGGATGCGCGCCTGCGATTCGTAGGTTTTCGCGCGGCGCCGCATGGGAATCGAGTCCGCAGGCACTGAGCGTGCGCGGCCGCGCCGCCGCAGCTTTAGTGGTCGGACGCTGCGGCGTGCGCGCGGCCCGCGGGCGTCAGCGCCGCGGCCGCTTCGAGCAGGCATCGCTCGGTGGTTGGCCAGTCGATGCAGGGATCGGTTATCGAGACACCATACTTGAGCCTTGAGCGGTCGGCCGCGGGCGGCTGATTGCCGGCGTTGATGAAGCTTTCGAGCATCGCGCCCAGGACCGCGCGGCTGCCCGCGCGCACCTGCTCGCAGAGCGCGGCAAACACCTCGGGCTGCTTGCGATAGTCTTTGTTGGTCTGCGCGTGCGAGCAATCGACCATCACGCGCGGCTCGAGTCCCGCCTTGCGCAGCATGCGGCAGCATTCTTCGATGCTTGCTGCGTCGAAGTTCGGCGTGCGTCCGCCGCGCAGCACCACGTGCGTGTCGGGATTGCCGGTCGTACGCACGATCGCAGTCATCCCGTCCTGCGTGATGCCGATGAACGAGTGCGGGCGGCGCGCCGATTCGATCGCGTTCACCGCGACCTGCAGATTGCCCTCGGTGCTGTTCTTGAATCCGACTGGCATCGAGAGCCCGCTCGCCATCTCGCGATGGGTTTGCGACTCGGTGGTGCGGGCGCCGATCGCCGTCCACGAAACCAGGTCCGCGATATACTGCGGCGTGATCGGGTCGAGCATCTCGGTTCCCGCCGGCAGCCCGAGCGCATTGATGTCGAGCAGCAGGCGGCGCGCGCGGCGGAGTCCTTCGCGCATGTCGCACGAGTCGTCCATATGCGGGTCGTTGATCATGCCCTTCCAGCCGACGGTCGTGCGCGGCTTTTCGAAATACACTCGCATCACGACGAACAGCCGCTCGGCAAGCTGGACGCGGAGCCGCGCCAGGCGCTCCGCATAGTCCATCGCGGCGGCCGGGTCGTGAATCGAGCACGGCCCCACGATGCACATCAGGCGCGGATCCTCGCCGCGGATGATGCGGCGGACGGTCTGGCGCGCCTCGACCACGTGGGCGGCGATACGGTAGTCGGCCGCGAGCTGCTCCTTGAGCAGCCGCGGGGGGACCAGGGCTTCGGTCGTAATTACGTGCAGGTCTTGAATTTTTTGCATCGGACGACCGTATATCTTTACCGGAAAGGGCGGGATAATAAAGGTGCTCTGGCGCGAGCATGATGCAGCGCGAGGATGATGCAGAAGGAGGCTAAGGGAGCGCCGATCGACGCTGCGGCCGCGCATCTCGATCCCGCGGGTGGCGCCAAAGCGCCGCGGCGCAAACGCGAAGCGGCGGCGCTCTGGCGCGCGGTCGCCGGGATGGCCATCTCGCTCGCGCTCGCCTGCCTGATCGTGATGCTCAAGTTCACCGGCGAGGCCAACCATCGCGCCGCCCGCATCCGCCGTCATGCCGACGCGCTGCTTTCGCGGATCGCTCGGCTCGAGAGCCAGGTGGCGTCCGAGCGCGCGCGGATTGCGGCGGCCAACCGCGAGCTCGCGGCCGCGCAGTCGCTGCGCGGGCTGCTGCGGGCGTCCGACGCCGTCATGCTGCAGCTGTCGCCGCCGACTGTGCCGGCGGCGACAGCTGCGGATAAGACGCCGCCGCCCGCCGAGCGCGAGCGTGCCGAGGCGACGCTCGCGCTCGCTCCGAGCG
>DATJXN010000134.1 GCA_035500095.1 Candidatus Binataceae bacterium | reverse complement strand
GCCCCACCGCTGCCGTCAGCATGTCGGCGCAGAAATCCGCGCCGACCACGCGTCGCGCCCCCTGGCTCGCAAGTTCCAGTGCGAGATCGCCGGTGCCGGTGGCGATGTCGAGCGCGATCGCGCCGGCGGGCTGCGCGATCGCGGCGGTCTCGCGGCGCCATCGGCGGTCGAGCCCGATGGTCATGAGGCGGTTGACGAGGTCATAGCGGGGCACGATGCGCCCGAACATGGCGCGCACGAACGCCGCCTTGCCGGCGGCGCGTTCGGCGCCGCCGGCAGGCGCCGCATCTGCGGCAGGACGATCGTTGACGATTGGCGAGGATGAACTGGTCACGTGCTCACGCTGGTTCAGAAGGTAGGCAATTGCCGCACGCGGCTCAACCCACGCTGTGCGGGACGCGAGGGCCGAAGGCCGTCGCGTCCCGCACAGCGTGGAATTGCCGGCGCTCGCGCGGTTCACGCGCGAGCGCAATCCCCGCTCACTGCGCGACGCTGTTTAGCCGGGCTTTAACGCGGGCCGGGGCCGCTGGCGCGCTGACCGAAGCTGGCGCGGTCTCGACGTGGCGTGCAGCGGCCGACGCCAGGGTCTCATGCACCGCGGCCAGGAGGGCGGCCTTGCGTACTGGCTTGGTGATATGTCGGTCGCAACCGGCGTCCAGGGCGCGCGCGATGTCATCATCGAGCGTGGATGCGGTAAGCGCCAGCACCGGCGTCGCGGCGAGCCGATGCTCCCGCTCCCAGGCGCGGATGAGCCTGACCGCGGCGTAACCATCCATCACCGGCATCTGCATATCCATGAGCACCAGGTCATAGCGGTCGTGGACGAATTTATCGACCGCGACTTTGCCGTTCTCGGCGGTTTCGACCTGATAGGGGAGATTCTTGAAGTAGGCGGTTATCAGCAGGCGATTGTCGGATGAGTCTTCCGCGAACAGGATGTGCAACGGACGCGAAGCTGAAGCTGCCGTCGGCGCGGCCGGTTGGGCCGGCTCGCCTACAGCATCGTCGTTGGGTTTGGCCTCGAGCGGCTTGTTTTTGTGCGTCTTCGCGGCCCGCGAAATCAGATCGAGCAGATCGGAGCGGCGAACGGGCTTCAGCAGATGGTGCTCGAAGCCCAGACGCTGCACGCGAGCGATCTTGGAGGTTAGATCGTCGGTAGTCAGCATCGGGACGATCATCGCCGCTCCGCAAGCGCATCCCGGCGCCGCCAGCCGCTCGATCTGCTCGATCCCCGGCATCTGGCAATCGCCGAAGACGAGGTCGAAGGGCCGGCCAAGCTGCAGGGCCTGGCGCAGCGTCGCGATCGTCTCCGCCACCGTCGACGCTTCCTCGACGGCGGCGCCGAAGCTGCGAAGCGTCTCGATGAAGATGCGTCGATTGGCGGCGTTGCGATCGGCTACCAGCACGCGCTTCCCACACAGGTCGCGAGCCGGAGCGGGTTCGGCCACGGCGCCGACAAATTCGAGCGGAGCGGTGAAATGAAAGGTGCTCCCGCGGCCCGCCGCGCTTTCGACCGAGATCCGCCCCCCGCCCATCAGCGCCGCCAGCCGTGACGCTATGGCCAGGCCCAATCCGCTGCCGCCGTACTTGCGCGTGTCGGAGGAGTTGGCCTGGGTAAAGCTCGCGAAGATCCCGGCGAGCTTGGCCGATTCGATTCCGATCCCGGTGTCGGCGACCGAGAAGCGCACGGCCCTGAGGCGAGTATCGGCCGTTCTGTTCTCGCCGGCCGAATCGTCATCGCCGGCCGCGACCGTTAATTAGACCGAGCCGGACTCGGTAAATTTGATCGCGTTCCCGAGCAGATTCATCAGCACCTGGCGCAGCCTGGGCAAGTCGCCCATCAGCCGTGACGGAGTGCCGGGAAGGATCCGCGCCACGAGTTCGAGTCCTTTGCCGTGCGCGCGCACGGCAAGGGACTCGACGGTTTTTTCGACCAGATCGGCGAGATCGAATTCCTTATTCCGCAAGCGCACGCGGCCGCTCTCGACCTTGGCCAGGTCGAGAATATCGTCGAGCAGCTTCATCAAGGCGCCGCCGTTGAAGCGTAGCGTTTCGAGATAGCGGCGCTGAGCGCCATCGAGGTCGGTCTCTGCGAGCACCTCGGCCATCCCGAGGACGGAGTTCATCGGCGTGCGGATCTCGTGCGACATGGTGGAGAGGAATTCGGACTTTGTGCGCGAGGCGAGCAACGCCTGCTCGCGCGCAGCCGCGAGCGCTCGGCAGTGCGCGGCAAGTTCACGCCGATAGAGGCCGGTCAGATGCACCGCGATCTGAGCAACCACCACCGCACCCGACATCCCCAGCCAGCGGACCTGCGCATACGCATCGGGCATCGGCGTCAGCGCCTGATCGGCTGCAAATGCGGCCAGGCAAAAGCCGCCGAGCGCCCCCTGCCAGCGCTCGCTCCATGGAACCAACGCGCCGGTGCCGACCAGCAGGAGCAGGGTTTCGATAAACATCGGCACGCTTTCATGGCGGATTACGTTGGCTGCGGCGTTGAGTCCGACGAGCGCGATGCACAGCCCCAGGGTAAGCGTCCGCCAGTGACCTTCGAACCATCGGCTGAAGCTCAACCCGAATGCCACGAGCGGCAGGGTTGCGATCAGAAAATCCGCGCCGAACGCCGCGCGCGCGCTCGCGGAGACGGAAGCGAGATAGACGGTCTCGATGATATAAGCGGATTGGAAGAGCGCGATGGTCAGGGCTCCGACGCGGAACGTCAGCAACAGCCAGCGCAGATTCCCAGCGGCGAATTCCTCCTCGAAGGACTCTGTGGCTTCGAGGGACTCCGTCGCTTTCGCGGGCTCAACAGGCGCAGCACGCGCAGGCGAATCGGCAGCCCAATTTCGCCAGAGCATTTGCGCCGCAAGCCCCATCCTTTGCGAGCCCTCCCTCTTGGGGCGGCGACCCGCCGCGCCGTCGCTCGCGCTCTGGCCCACACACAGACCGTGAGGCGCCACGCAAACCGCTGCCCATATCGAGATGAGCAAGAGCGATGCCTGGACGGCGCGGGACTAAGCAAAAATTAGACGCGATAGGAGAAGCGGACGTCAGCAAATCAGACGCCGCAGCGTCAGCAAAGTGGCGCTGCGATAAAAGCTGACCACGGCTGGACCAGGGCTGTATGTCTGCGGCGATCGCTCAGGGCGCGAGCACCAGTTCCTGGCGCGCAGCGTAGCCGTCGATTTCCAGTTCCAGCCCGATAACCGGCGGCCGCGCGTAATGCCATCGGATTCCCCGATAAGCCGCCGCTCCCAGCGCCGGCAGGAGATCGGCTGCGAACAGCGGATGGACGTCGTGGACAGTGTAGAGATTCACCGCCGACGCCTCGTCCCAACCGATATTCATCTCCCGCAGGAGTCCTCCCAGGACTGCCATGATGCACGCGGTTTTGCGCTTCAGCCCTTCGAGCGAGACGTCGCCCGCGGCGACGACCTCGCGCTTGCCGCCCTCGCGCGATGCAACCTCGGGCACTCCCGCGAGCACGAAGGACGGCCGCGCCGCGCCCGCCGCCGCCGGCACGGTGTAGTAGAAGCCGAAGATCGACGGTCCGGCGATCGGACTAGAGGCCGGCGCGACGTTGGTTCGCGCGACCGGGTTAAGCCCTTCGACCATGAGGCCCCACGCCGTCAGCCGCTCGATATAGGGACGGTTGAATTCGTCGAAGCCGGCCGGAGTGAGCGCCGCCGGGATGCGCAGTTCGATTCCGCAGATCGCGCCGAGTGGGCGGCCCGCCGCTCGCAGATGGCTCTCGATTAGCCCATAGCCGTCCGCCAAGGCGGCGAGCGGCCTGAAGCTCGCGTGCACGATTTCGAAGCCCGGATGCGCGATCGCGCCGGACGAAAACGGTGCGCCATAGCCGCGGACGAATTTGTAGTTTCCCTTCGGGTTGTCGAGCAGCATCGTCTCTCGCTCCTCCCGCGCGTTTAATCGCGCGCGGCCATTATCGCGCGCCGGCGGCGCCAGTGCGAAACGCGATCGCGCCGTTTTCCGCCCCTTTGGGTCCCGGTCCGGACGATCCGCGAACCAGCCGCGCTGCCCGGCGTCTGGAAAACCAAGGGCCGACTGCGCTAAACCACTTACAGGGCCCCTGCGCACCGTGACGGCACCGCGGCCGTACCCGGCCAACGACGGCGGCCACATTACATCAGGAGAACGCCATGCACGTAGGATACGGAGCAGCTTTCCAGAATCCCAACAACGTACTTTCCGACGCCGAGGTCTATCGCAACGAGTTGCGCTTTGCCGAGATGGCAGAGCCGCTTGGATTCGACTCGGTCTGGTCGGTCGAGCATCACTTTGACGACTACACGATGTGTCCCGACGTGCTGCAGTTCCTCTCATACATGGCGGGCAGGACCAAGCACGTGAAGCTCGGCTCGATGGTGGTCGTGCTGCCGTGGCACGATCCGATCCGGGTAGCAGAGCAGGCCTCGCTGCTCGACCATCTGTCGGGTGGCCGCTTCATCCTGGGGCTCGGCCGCGGTCTTGCGCGAATCGAGTACGAGGGCTTCCGCCTCGATCAGAACGAAGGCCGGAGCCTCTTCGTCGAATATGCCGAACTGGTCCTAAGCGCGCTCGAAAAGGGCTACATGGAGGGCGGGCGCCACACCAATCAGCCGCGGCGCGAAATCCGCCCCTTCCCGGCACGCTCGTTCCGCGGCCGCACTTACGCCGCCGCGGTCTCGCCGGAATCGATGCCGATCATGGCGCGGCTCGGAGTCGGAGTGCTGGTGATTCCGCAAAAGCCGTGGGACGCGGTCAAGAAGGATTTTGAGATTTACCACAACGTCTGGCGCGAGACTAACGGCACCGAGCCGCCGCCGCCGCTTTCGGGCGGGTTCATCTTCGTCGACGAAGATCGCAGCCGCGCGCAGGAGTTGGGGATGAAGTACATCACCGACTACTATCACACGGCGATGAAGCACTATGAGATGACTTCGGAGAAATTCGGCCAGAACAAGAGCTACGAATTCTACAGCGGAGTCAGCCGGTATATTGCGCGTCACGGGATGGACAGCGCGGCGAAAGACTTCGCTTCGCTGATGCCGTTCGGGACGCCGGCCGAAGTGCTCGAAAAACTCAAGTTCATGCAGGAGACGATCAACAACAACGGCATCATGGGCAACTTCAGCTACGCCGGGATGCCATTCGACGAAGCCGAGCGCAACATCAAGTGCTTCGTCAAGCACGTGATGCCCGAACTCAAGAAGTGGAAAACCGCGCCGCTGGCCGAACCCGCGGAACTGAAGCTTACGTCGGAGCCGGCCCGCGCCGCCTAGACGCCAGCGCGGAGCGAACTTGGATGCTCGAAGGGGGCGATTCCTCGGATCGTCCCCTTCTTTTTTTGCCGGCCGGGCTGCGGACCGAACCCTGACCGTGCCGGGAATCGCGGCGTGCGGCCGACGGTTGGCATGCAAAGCGACAAAGTGCTACGGATGCGCTGAGTCGGCGCGCGGCGCCTGTGTTGCTGTCACGCAAGGCCGCGCCGCGGCCCGGGAGGTTCCAACCACATGGCGGATCCGAAAACGATGACGCGCGCGACCCGCTTCGGATCGCTCGAACATTACGAGAAGGGCGGCGTCGAGGCGATTAACGACGACCCGCGCAACTACGCTTTCTCCAACGTCTTCGAGGTCGCCTCCAAGTCGGAACCCTACGAAAAAGTCGCCGTCGCCAAAAACCTCAAGTACGTGCTCGAAGCAGTGCGGGCCGAAGGAACCTCGCCCTGGTATACCGCCTCGCACGACGAGTCCGCGATTATCATGGACGGCGAGGTCGAGATTCGGCTCGTCAAGCTCGATGCCCTGGCGGCCTCGGAGGAGCACGAGGGGACGACGATGCTCGAGGGTACGCCCAAGGGCCGGCGGATGGGACGTATCGTTGCGCGGCGCGGACACATGGCGCTCCTGCCCAAAGGCACCGCCTACCAGTTCCATGCGGCGCGGCCGGGCGTGATCCTTCTGCAGAGCGTGGCCGGCGACCTCACGGTCGAGCGATGGCAGGACATCTGTCAGAAATAGGGAATCTGCCGAAAGCGGGGACATCGGTTCGTAAACGGCACTCGGAGGACTGAGGATGGCGGCGACCAAAGAAGCCAACGATGCGGTCAACGATTTCGGCTATCGCGGCTTCGCCCTCGGCGGCTTCAGGTTCGAGCGCGACGAGTACTTCGCGCATATCGCCTGGCCGGGCGGCTCGCATTCGATGCCGGTTGATTCGTTTCTGCGCGCCATGATCCGCGATCTCGCCTGGAGCTTCTTCTACGGCACGGTCAATTTCGATGACGTCTTCGGCACCACCAATCACTACGGCAATGTCGACGTCTTCGCCGGGCTCTACAACGGCGGCTACCGCAAGCAGCATCGCGAGCACGTCGAAAATTTGAAGAGCGAGGACGTCAAGGCGATGTTCGAGGCGTTGCTCGAAGACTGGACCAACGAAGGCTTCGACCCGTTCGCCGCGCCGCAGGAGACCGGCAGCGCCTTCGGCCCCAAGCGCGGCAGCAACCGCAAGGCTATTGCGCGCAAGCGTCTGACCGCGAAACGGATGGTCGGGATGAAGGACGACATCCCGCTGCGCTCCGACGCGGGCGGCAATCCGGTCAATCGCCAGCTCGCCGACGTCGCCCAGGACCAGCCCGAGGTGCACGCCGAGCCGGGCTTCGAGGACGAGGTCCACGCCTTCAACTTCTTCGGCTACGTCGCGCGCTCCGACGTGACCTGGAATCCGTCGGTATGCGCCGCCGTCAAGGACAGCCTGATCTGCGCGACTACCGAGGAGTACATGCTGCCGGTCATCCACGGCAACGACCGGGTGGAGTGGTTCGTGCAGTTGAGCGACGAGATCGAATGGGACGTGAGCGATCGCGACACCGGCGAGCCGCGCGCGCGGGTGGTGATGAAGGCGGGCGACGTTTCGGCGATGCCGGCCGACATCCGCCATCAGGGCTACTCGCCCAAGCGCTCGATCCTGCTGGTGTGGGAGAACAACGATCCGACGCTGCCCGAGCTTTACGCAAAGAAGCGGCTCAAATCGAATCCGGTGGATTTTTAGCGAGCCGTCCGGATTTTCAGCAGCCGCGGGCGCGCGCCGAAAGCCCGCGGCAAGTTGGTAGATTATGCAGTTGCAAAACAAACTGTTCATCGGGGGCGAATTCGTCGAGGCCGAGGCGCGCGGCAGGATCGAGGTCTTTAACCCGCACGACAATTCCAAGATCGCCGACGTCGCCGAGGCGCGCGAGGCCGATATCGACAAGGCGGTCGCGGCCGCAAATAAGGCGTTTCCCGCGTGGCGCGGACTGGCCGCGGCCGACCGCGGACGGCTGCTGCTGAAACTCGCCGACGCGATCGAATCGCGCGCCGAGGAGCTCGCGCACGTCGAATCGATCGACACCGGCCATCCGATCCGCGACACGCGGATGCTCGACGTGCCGCGCACCGCCGCAACCTTCCGCTACTTCGGCGGGATGGCCGACAAGCTGCAGGGACGCCTGGTGCCGGTGGACCCGGGCTTTCTCAACTACGTCGAGCGCGAGCCGCTCGGCGTGGTGGGGCAGGTCGTGCCGTGGAATTTCCCGATCATGTTCACGAGCTGGAAGATGGGGCCGGCGCTCGCCGCGGGCAATTGCGTGGTGTTGAAGCCGGCCGAGCTTACGCCGCTAAGCTCGCTCAAGATCGCGGAACTGATGCGCGAGGTCGGCTTCCCGCCCGGCGTCGCGAATATTGTGCCCGGCTACGGCAACGTCGCTGGCCAATACCTCGCCGAGCATCCGCAGGTGCAGAAAATAGCGTTTACCGGATCGACCGCGACCGGGCGCAGAATCGTGCAGGCTTCCTCGGGCAACCTCAAGCGCGTCCAGCTCGAGCTCGGCGGCAAGGGCGCCAATATCGTGTTCGACGACGCCGACCTCGACGCGGCGCTGGGCGGCAGCGCGTTTGCGATCTTTCACAACCAGGGCCAGGCCTGTATCGCGGGCTCGCGCCTGCTGCTGCATGAAAAGATCGCGGATCAATTTCTCGATCGCTTCCTGAAGCTGGCGGCGTCGATCAGGCTCGGCAATCCGCTCGATCCGCACACCGAGATGGGGCCGCTGACCTCGCCCGCTCATCGCGACCGCGTGCTTTCCTATTGCAAGGTCGCGCGCGAAGAAGGCGGCGAAATCCTGCTCGGCGGCAAGGCGCCTGCCGATGCCGAACTGGCCAAGGGATGCTACGTGATGCCGACTGTGGTCCGCGCGCGGCCCAAGGATCGCGTCTGCCAGGAAGAGGTCTTCGGCCCCTTTGTGACCGTCAGCACGTTCAAGGATGAGGATGAGGTGGTCGCCGTCGCCAACGATACGGTTTACGGCCTCGGCGGGGGGCTCTGGACCACGAGCCTTGCGCGAGCGCATCGCGTGGCGCGGCAGATCGTGACCGGGATGGTGTGGATCAATTGCTACAAGCGCGCCAACCCGGGATCGCCGTTCGGCGGCGTGCGCAGCTCCGGCTACGGCCGCGACCTCGGTATCGAGTCGATCGAAGAGTACACCAGTCCGAAGTCGGTTTGGGTCAACGTGGACGCGAAGCTTCCCCCGTACTACCAGCGATGACACGACGGCGATGGCGCTGATTCTGGATCTCAAGACGGCGATTCGTGAATTCGTCCGCGACGGCGACACGGTCGCGATGGAGGGTTTCACCCATCTGATTCCCTCGGCCGCCGGCCACGAGATCATCCGCCAGGGCCGGCGCGATCTGACGCTGGTGCGGATGACGCCCGACCTCATCTACGATCAGCTCATCGGGATGGGCTGTGCACGCAAGCTCGTGTTTTCCTGGGGCGGCAATCCGGGCGTCGGTTCGCTTCATCGGCTGCGCGACGCGGTCGAGCGCGGATGGCCGCGGCCGCTCGAGATCGAAGAGCACAGCCATGCCGGGATGGCCGCCGCGTACGTCGCGGGCGCATCCAATCTTCCCTTCGGCGTGCTGCGGGGCTACCTCGGCTCCGATTTGCCGAAGTACAACTCGCGCGTGAAATTCATCGAGTGCCCGTTTACCGGCGAACAGCTCGCCGCGGTGCCCGCGATCCGCCCCGACGTAGCCGTGGTCCACGCGCAACAGGCCGACCGCAAGGGCAACGTGCTCCTGTGGGGCATCGTGGGAGTCCAGAAGGAAGCGGTGATGGCCGCGCGGCGCTCGATCGTCACGGTCGAGGAAATCGTTGATCGGCTGGAGCCGCGCGCGAACTCGGCGGTGCTGCCCGGATGGGTGGTCGGCGCGGTATGCGAGGTTGCGGGCGGCGCGTTTCCGTCCTACGCGCTCGGCTACTACACGCGCGATAATTCCTTCTATCAGCAGTGGGACGAGATCGCGCGCGAGCGTGCGAGCTTTACCGGATGGATCGAACGCCATGTGATCGCAACCGCGGATTTCGCCGGGTTCCGGCGAAGCCTCAAGGCAGAGAGCGCCGCGCCGCCCGCCAAGGCGGCCAATGGCTGAGCTGCGATACAGCGCCGATGAGATGATGACGGTCGCCGCCGCGCGGATGCTGCGCGACCGGGCGGTGTGCTTCGTGGGGATCGGATTGCCGAGCGCGGCGGCCAACCTCGCCCGGCGCACCCATGCACCCGAGGCGGTCCTGATTTACGAATCGGGCACGATCGGCGCGAAACCGAACGTGCTGCCGCTTTCGATCGGCGACGGCGATCTGGCCGAGACCGCTGACACGGTGGTCTCGATCGCGGAGATTTTCGCTTACTGGCTGCAAGGATGCCGCGTGGACGTCGGCTTTCTGGGCGCGGCGCAGATCGATCGCTTCGCCAATCTCAACACGACCGTGGTCGGCGACTATCGCTCGCCGCAGGTGCGATTGCCGGGCGCGGGCGGCGCGGCAGAAATCGCGTGCAGCGCGCGCGAAGTGCTGATCATGCTGCGCCAGAGCAAGCGCGCGTTCGTCGAGAAGCTGGACTTCGTCACTTCGGCCGGTTACCTCGACGGCGGCGCGAGCCGTGCGAGGCTCGGGATGCCCGGCCGCGGGCCAAGCGCCGTGACAACCGACCTCGGAATTCTAACGCCGGATCCGGCGACGAAAGAACTGACGCTCACGAGTCTGCATCCCGGCGTCACCGCAGAGCAGGCGATAGCGGCCACCGGATGGCCGCTCAGGGTGGCAGCCGACGTCGCCGAAACCGTTCCGCCTACCGCCGCCGAGCTTGCGGTTCTGCGCGACCTGAACGAACGCACCGCACGGGCACACGCGGCGGGCGCGTGATCGCGCGGCGAAACGCGCCGGCTGCGGCAACGGGACGCATCGCGAGGGCCGCGATCGCCGCGCAAGCCGCGTTCGGCGGCGCAAACGCGCACGCAGCATAGGGAAGGATCG
Organism: Candidatus Binataceae bacterium; assembly: GCA_035500095.1. Taxonomy (NCBI): domain Bacteria; phylum Candidatus Binatota; class Binatia (SeqCode); order Binatales (SeqCode); family Binataceae (SeqCode); species Binataceae bacterium (SeqCode). The sequence goes on along the minus strand of DATJXN010000134.1, from coordinate 49,360 downwards.
AAAGATGGCCGAAGCATTCATCTGTGACGCAATACGCACGCCGATCGGACGTTACGGCGGCGCGCTGGCGGGAGTAAGGACCGACGACCTCGCGGCGATCCCGATAAGAACGCTGATCGAACGCAACCCTGAGATCGATTGGAGCCGCGTCAACGATGTAATCCTCGGCTGCGCCAACCAGGCCGGCGAAGACAACCGCAACGTCGCGCGCATGGCGGCACTGCTGGCCGGACTGCCGGTCGACGTGAGCGGCGTCACCGTCAATCGTCTGTGCGGCTCGGGGATGGAGGCGGTGGTGCAGGCGGCGCGGGCGGTCAGGACGGGCGAAGCGAACCTGGTGGTCGCGGGCGGCGTGGAATGCATGTCGCGCGCGCCGTTCGTGATGCCCAAGGCGACGAGCGCCTTTTCGCGCAACGCCGAGATCTATGACACGACGATCGGATGGCGCTTCGTCAATCCGCTGATGAAGAAGGCCTACGGCGCTGATTCAATGCCCGAGACTTCCGACAACGTTGCGGCGGATTTCGAAATCTCGCGCGCCGACCAGGACGCTTTCGCTTATCGCAGCCAGATGCGCGCGAAACGCGCGCAGGCGGCGGGACGCTTCGCCGAGGAGATCGTGCCGGTCAAGGCCGCAGGCCGGCGCGAGACGGTTGCGGTGAACGTCGACGAGCATCCACGCCCCGATACAACGCTCGAAACATTGGCGAAACTGCCTGCATTGTTCGGCCCGTCAAGCTCGGTGACCGCCGGCAACGCCTCAGGCGTCAATGACGGCGCCGCCGCGCTTATCGTGGCTTCGGAAGCCGCCGTCAAGGACTACAAGCTCACGCCGCGCGCGCGAGTCGTCGGCGCGGCGACGGCCGGCGTGCCGCCGCGAATAATGGGCATCGGACCCGCGCCCGCCTCGCGCAAGGCGCTCGAGCTCACGCGCATCGATCTTCGCGATATCGACGTGGTCGAACTCAACGAAGCGTTCGCGGCGCAATCGCTCGCAGTCCTGCGCCAACTGGGCCTCCCCGACGATGCCGAACAGGTGAACCCCAACGGCGGCGCGATCGCGCTCGGCCATCCGCTCGGAATGAGCGGGGCGCGGCTGATGCTCACGGCGCTGCATGAGCTGGAGCATCGCAAGGCCCGTTACGCGCTATGCACGATGTGCGTGGGAGTGGGGCAGGGAATCGCGTCGATAATCGAACGCGTCTGATGAGGCGGCCTTTAACGCGTCCGTGAGTATCAGCGCAGCACGCTCATCACTTTCTCGGCAAGCACGGTATATTGCGGGTAAAGATAGTCAGCGTGCCGGCTTGCGATAATGACTGCCGTCACGGCTGCCGCAGCGGCCAGCCCGATCGCGAGCGTCACGTTCCGCTTCGCTTTGGGCGCAACGGCGCGCGTGGCGGGCGGCGCCTTCGCCGTGATGAATGGCGTTAACGTCTCTTCGAGCGCCGGATACGCATCGCGCACTGCCCCGATCATTGCCGCGCCGGCTTTTCGCGGATTTTGCACGCCCTGGCCGGTGAAGCTCATGATTTCGCGAAACTGCGCCAGAGTCTTTTCCGCCTGCTCGGCGGCGGCGTGCAGATCTTCCGGGGAAAGATCGCGCAAATTGGAATGTGCCAGGCGGCGGAAAAGGGATAGTGTGCCCTCGAAATAGGGAAATCCCGCGCGGAAAACCGACCCCGGACCGGCCTGCGCCAGATCCCCGGACCTGAAAGCAGCCAATCGGGCGAGGCAAACTGCCAGGCGTTCGCGTGTCGCCCGCTCGGACTCGGTGGTCATCGATACCTCTCGTTCTTCAGCGATGATGATTTCGAACGGTTACCTATAACATGTCAGTTATGTCAGTGATAGCCCTATATCTTCTTAAACATGTCAAATTTAGCAGTGAAATGAATTTGCTTCACAGGGCTCAAATAGACGCCCAGATTCTCTTCAACAAAAAGCGCGCGCCAAGAGCTTGATTCTTGGGCGGGCGGTGCGATTGCTATGAAAGGACGGCCCTAGTGTACGGCGCTCAGGATATTATCTGCAAACAGCTCGTATTCCACATAGTTGAAGGTGACGGCCGCCGCGACTATGAGTGGCCACGACGGCCAAGACTACTAGGAACGGTGCGGCAGACCGCGGCTTCCTCACGCGCTCGAGTTCAGCGGGCGGCTGCTTGATAATGACCGACACGTCTTCGTAAATCGCCGCAAGAGAATCGCGCAGATCGATGAGCATCTCGTTGCGTACCTGTTCGGGATGCTCGACGCCCTCGCCGGTGAAGTTCTGAATGTGGGGCGTCTCCTGCGCCTCGTCGGCAACAATCTTCAGGTACTCGGAGGAACCTCGCGCAGATTGGCCTCACCGACTTTGCGGAAGAGACCCAAGCTGCGCTCAAAGTGTGGGATACCGTGCGGGACGCGCGAGATCCCGGGGCATGGCCGCGAGCCTCATCAGGCAGCCTCCCAGCATTTCACGCGTCTGATGCTCGGCGATAGTGTTGGCGTTGATGGTCATGGTCCGAGCGCTCCCGCGTCAATTGGCCTCCGCATTACCTCCCTTGCATCGAGCGTGCCAGCGATTAGCCATGATTTGCTTATCTTTGCTTTGTATCGCAAAGAGGCAATTGGCTCCATCGGTATCAACTTGGTCCTGGAGCGGAAGGACGAACGTTGCGGAGCTGGTGATTCGACCAGCCGAGGTGGTCGCCGGTCAGATTTCGTTGGCGCGCGCGATGCGCCCCAGCCATTCGGCACTCGGCTTGACCGTGCGCCGCTGCGTCTCGCGATCGACCGCGATCAGGCCGAATTTAGGATGGTAGCCGAAGAGCCATTCGAAGTTGTCGAAGGTGGACCAGTAGAAGTAGCCGCGCACGTCGATATTGTCGCCGACGCATCGCGCGACACCGGCTATCGCGCGCTTGATGAATGCGACCCTGCGCGTATCGTCATCGGTGGCGACGCCGTTTTCGGTCACGATGACCGGCAGCTCAGTGGCGGCGCTGGCATAGCGAATCGTCGCCTCGAGCGCTTCGGGCCAGAATTCGTAGCCCATTTGGGTGAATTCGACGCCGCTTTCCGGCGGCAGCATCCCCTCCGGGCCATAGCGCTGGCGGGCGTAGCTCTGCACGCCGATGAAATCGTCGTGCCGCGCCGCCTCGAGAAATATGTCCTCGGCTTCGCGGCGGTCGCGGTCGCGAGCGTGCGTTCCCCCTGCGAGCGCCTGCATGTCTCTCATCGCGAGCGTCATCCCGACCATGAACTTCCCCGGCCCCGAGCGCAGCGCATGCACGCCGAGGCGATGCGCCTCGAGCAGGACGTCGCGCGAGCGGGCGCGCACGCAGAACGGAAAGCTCGAAAACTTCCTCGGCTCGACGCCGAGCGCGCGCGCCGCCGCTGCCCGCATCGGCGAGCGCAACACGGTCTCGTCACTGTGTAGGATGCCGGTCTGGTGCAGGAAGACGCCAAGGTTGAGTTCGTTGAGCGTGCAGGCGACGTCGATCAGGTCGCCGAGGTGGCCGACGATGCGTTCGCAGTAGCGCGCGAACAGCCGCGCGGTCTCGCGCGATTCCCATCCGCCGCGCGCCGCCAGCCATCGCGGGGAGGTGAAATGGTGGAGCGTGACGACCGCCTTGAGCCCGTTGTCGCGGCACGCCGCGAGCATCCGCCGGTAGTGTTCGAGCTGCGCCAGCGAAAACTCGCCCTCTTCGGGCTCGATGCGCGCCCACTCGACCGAGAAGCGATAGGCGTTGAAGCCGAGCTTGGCCAGCAGCGCCATGTCGTCGGCGTAGCGATGGTAATGATCGCAGGCGTCGCCGGAAGATTCCGTATAGATGGTGTCCTCGAGATGCTCGAGCAGCCACGAATCGCAGTTTATGTTCCCGCCCTCGACCTGATGCGCCGCCGTCGCCGTGCCCCATAGAAACCCGCTCGGAAATTTCATCGTCGTGGCGCCCTCCCAGGCGCCGGCGTGTCAGGCCAGTGCCCGCAATCCCGCCACGGTCTCCGTTTCCGGACGTGCGGCGGCGATGAGCGCGTCGAGGAGGTCGGGGATTTCGAACACGGCGCGGTTATTGGACGCTCGGGCGCGCGCGCGAAAGTGGGCGAAGCTGCGCGGGTCGAGCATCCGCGCGACTCCCGCCGCGATCTCGCTGAACGATCGCAGCACGACGCCAAATTCGTAGCACTCGATCCACTCCGTATTGTAGCGCTCCTGCACCATGGTCCGCGCATTGCGCTCGACGATTACCGGCAGGCCCATCACCAGCGCCTCGCTGACGCTGCCGGGGCCGGGCTTGCCGATGAAATAATCGCTAAGTCGCATCAGTCGTGGAATTTCCCGCGTGAAGCCCTCGATGTAACACGGAAAGGGCAGCTTCATCGCGAGGAGCTGCGCGCGCAGGCGCTGATTGTGGCCACAGAGAAAGATCATCTGCGTCTTTATCCCGGATTCGGCAATCCGCCGCGCAATCGTCAGCATCCGGCGCGAACCGAATCCGCCGAACATCACGAGGCCGGTCGGCAGTTGGGTGCCGAGACCGAGGCGGCGGCGCTCCTGCTCGCGGCTGAGCTCAGGGCGGCGGTCATAAAACTCGGGTCGCACGATCATCCCCGAAGTGCGAAGCACGCGCCGCGGCGGATAACCCGCCGCCAGCGCCTGTTCGGCCGCCTTGGCGGTGCCACAAATGAGGTGTTGCTCCTGGCGCTCGATCCAGAAATGCGGCGGACAGTCGGCGAGGTCGGTCAGGATCGTGACCATTGGCGTCGCCGGGCGGCCGCTCTCGCGGTCTGCGATCCTGAGCCCCTCGAAAACCGCGCGGTTGAAATTGGGAATCATGGACACGACCAGGTCCGGCCGCTGTTCCCGCCAGTATTGCGCGAGCAGCGCCACGTTGCGCGGGTGCATCCGGCGGATCAGGAACTGCACCGCGCGCAGCATCGGCCCGGTTCCAATAGTCAATCCGTACTTGAGCATCCGATTATACAGGTCCTCGACGCGCACGCCGGTCAGCCGGTGAAACACGTCGATCGGTTCCAGGATCTCGCGTAGATTTACCATCCGGAGCTGCCAGCAGCGGCGCTGACGGTCGGCGAGCTCCTTCAATGCGGTCGCCGACGCGCGATGGCCGCCGCCCGCGTCGAAAAAGATGAGATCGATCCGGGGCTCGCGCGCCGCGCGCGCCGACAGCGCCGGTAAGGGTAAAAGGCGTCCGATATTCATGATAGCGCGGCCTCCGCCAAAGAATCGGACGCGGCCTGCCGGCCGTGCCCGCGGTCCCATCGCAGCAGCGCGAGCACGCCGTTGCGGTCCTCCGCGACCGCCGTGCAACTGTGTACCCAGTCGCCATCGTTGATGTACCAAATCGGGCCGATAAGACGTTGCTCGGGGCGATGCACGTGGCCGCAGATCACGCCGTCCGCCTTGTGCTTGCGTGCCGTTTCGGACACCGCACGGTCGCTGAAATCGGTCAGGTACTCGACCGCCTTTTTGACTCCGCCCTTGAGGTAGGAAGAGAGCGGGCCCTTGCGCGCGCGCCGCAGGCGGCCATCGCCGTTATACCAGCGGTCCACGCGCAGCGCGGTCAGATAGGCCTGATGGCCCATCCGCACGAACCATCGATTGGGATTGAGCGAGCCGTCGAACTGATGGCCGTGGATCACGAGCATCCGGCGACCCTCGGCGGTCCGATGAATCAGCTCGTTCGTTACCGCAATGGGACCGAAGAAGGATTGCACCAGTTCGGCGCTGAACTCGTCGTGGTTGCCCGGCAGAAATACGACCCGCGCGCCACGCCGATGCCATTCGGCTATCTCCTCGACCACCGCCGTTTGCGCCTCGCTCCAATACCATGAGGGGCCGAGCACCCAGCCGTCGACGATGTCGCCCACCAGGTAGAGATTGTCGGCCCGATGATGGCGCAGGAAATCGTGGAGCAGTTCGGCCTTGCAGCGGAGCGTCCCGAGATGCAGGTCCGAAATCCAGATCGAGCGATAATAGGTGATTGACGCCGCGGGCGGCGCAGCGGCGCGGGTGAGCCATTGTGCCCACCCCGACGAGGGGAAACGGTCTAGCCCGACCCCTTCCATCGGGGATCCGCCTCCGTCGGCGATAGGCTTACAAAGTACACATCATTGTCAGTACGGGATCGAACATACGAAATCGATAGTGTTACTTGACGTTCCGAATAACAGTTCATTATGTGGCTATTAAGCGAAGTCTCGCGACGAGCTATCGCAGGCGATAGTGATCGGAAATTCAATCAAAAACCCTCGCATGTTGAACCCATAATCGGGCTGCGTTCGGTTCTGACACGTGTGCAAGCGGGTCTGATCGCGCGGATGTTTGGCGGTTTGCTCTGGGCCGGGCAAAGGCGAAGGACGCCTGTCCGGGGCCATTGCCGGCCGTTTGTCCGAGCCTTGGAATTTCGCGGGCAAATGCTAGCGTGGCGGCGCAAGGCGCGGCATCAATCAAAAGGCGGCACAGCCGATGAAAAGCGTAAAAATCAACTATGGCGTCGCATGCGCGGCGGAACCTTCAAAGGGCCACAATCGATGGCATTGCGATATCCCGCCCGCGGTTGAAGCCGAACCCGGCGAGGAGGTCGAGCTCGAAACCAGGGACGCGCTCGACGGCCAGGTCACGCCGGCGACCGCCGCCGCCGATCTGCTCAAGGTCAACCTCGACGTAGTGCATCCGCTCACCGGGCCGGTATTCGTCAAAGGCGCGGAGCTGGGCGACCTGCTTGAAGTGGACATCCGCGAGCTCAAACCCGCCGACTGGGGCTTTACGGTCCAGATGCCCGGCTTCGGCTTTCTGCGCGACGAGTTTCCCGACCCCTACATCGTCAAGTGGAAGATCGCCGATGGCTGGGCCACGTCGGCCGAGCTTCCCGGAGTCCGCTTGCGGGACGGTTCGTTCATGGGCACGATCGGCGTTGCGCCATCGGAAGAGCTGCGGCGCGAGATGCTGCGGCGCGAAGAGCATCTGCGCGAGCGCGGCGGCTTTGTCCTGCCGCCGGAGGCGAAAGGGGCGGTGCCTGCGCGAGAGCCGGTCGCGTCGGAAGGGCTGCGCACGATTCCGCCGCGCGAGAACGGCGGCAATCTCGATATCAAGCAGTTGAGCGCGGGCGCGCGGCTGCTCTTGCCGGTGTTCGTTGCGGGCGCGCTCTTTTCGGTCGGCGACGCACACTTTGCCCAGGGCGACGGCGAGTCCTGCGGCACCGCGATCGAGATGTCCGCGTCGGTGCTGGTGAAGTTCGCGCTGCGCAAGGGCGAGGCGGCCCGCCACAAGATCCGCTTCCCGCGCTTCGAGCGCGACGACTATTTCTTGCCGCCGGAACTCGCCGCGCCGAAGCGCTTTCTCGCGACCATGGGGATGTGCATCCGCGACGGCGTCAACGAATCGGAAAACGCGACCATGGCGGCGCATCACGCGTTGATGAACATGATCGCGCTGCTGGGGGAACGCGGATGGAGCCGCCAGCAGGCCTATGCCATCTGCAGCGTGGCGGTCGATCTGCGGCTTAGCGAAGTGGTGGACGTGCCCAACTTTATCGTGTCGGCGCTGCTTCCGCTGGCCATTTTCGACAAGTAACCGCGCGCAAAGAGAGACGCCGTGGAATACCGCAACCTGGGAAAGTCGGGGCTCAGGGTTTCGGCCGTGGGCCTCGGCTGCAACAATTTCGCAATGAAGTGCGACGCCGAGCAGACCCGCGCGATCGTGCATCGCGCGCTCGACGAGGGCGTCACGCTGTTCGATACCGCCGACATCTACGGCAATCGCGGCGGCTCGGAGGAATTGCTGGGCAAGGCGCTCGGCAACTGCCGGCGCGAGGTCGTCGTCGCGAGCAAGTTCGGGATGGTGATGGGCGATGGGCCGTACCTGCACGGCGCGTCGCGGCGCTACGTGATGGCCGCCGCAGAGGACAGCCTGCGCCGCCTGGGCACGGATTACATCGACCTCTACCAACTTCACACGCCCGACGCCGAAACGCCGCAGGAAGAAACGCTCGAGGCGCTTGCCGACCTGGTGCATGCCGGCAAGGTCCGCTACATCGGATGCAGTAACTTCGCCGCCTGGCAACTAGCCGAGGCGCTGGGAATCTCGCGCGCTCGCGGGCTACCCGCCTATGTCTCGGCGCAAAACGAATACAGCCTGCTCGAGCGCACGATCGAGCACGAACTGATTCCCGCCTGCCGCCACTTCGGCGTGGGCATCCTGCCATTTTTTCCGCTGGCGAGCGGGTTTCTCACCGGCAAATACCGCCGCGGCGCCGAGCCGCCCAAGGGCACGCGGATGGCCCTGCTCGAGCGGATCGCGACGCGCACGCTGACCGAGGCGAACTTCGCTCTGCTGGAGAAGCTCGAGACCTTCGCGCGCGAGCGCGGCCATACGCTGCTCGAGCTTGCGGTCGGATGGCTCGTGTCGGAACCGCAGAACTCGAGCGTGATCAGCGGCGCCACCAGCCCCGAGCAGGTGAGCCAGAACGTCAAGGCCGCGCAGTGGAGGCTCGGCGCCGAGGAGCGCGAGGCGGTCGGCAAACTCATGCAGAGCTGAGCGCGCGCGATACGGCCGCCTCAAGAAAGGGGCGCCCATCCTATAGCGCGAGGCGGGAGCGGATCGTTTCGGCGATTTTCTCGGGCGGCGGCGCGATATCGACGACGATCGCATTCGCCGGATCTTCGAGCGTATCAAACTGGCTCTGCGGGAGCCGCCGATCGAAGAAATGTCCCGCGGCCGCGCCAGGCGTTGCTCGATCAGCGCCGGCGATCCCTTCAAATACACGAATTTCACCCTGGACGGGTTCTCCATAAGCAAATCCCGGTAGTACTGCTTGAGCGCCGAGCAGGCGATCGCTGCCGCGCGCTTTTCGGTAAGGCATCGCGTTTCGAGGTCTCGCACGGCATGCAGCCAGGGCAATCGATCGTCGTCGGTGAGCGCGATACCGCGGCTCATCTTCTCGCGATTTTGCGGCGGATGAAGATCGTCGGCGTCGTAAAATTCCCATCCAGCTCGCCGGGCCAGCATCCGGCCGACGGTGGTCTTCCCCGAGCCTGCCACGCCGATGAGGATTATAACCATCCGCGCCGATCTCCGGGGCTAAATCTCGGAGGGCGCCAGGGCCGCGCTCGTCCCGCTCTCGCCGGCCGGAACCTTGCGCGGCTTCAAGAGGAGCAGGACCAGGAACCCCGTGAGCGTTGCCGCGATGGTGAACAGGATTCCGATCTGGTAGCTGCCGGTGCGGTCGATGATTGCGCCAACGATCGGCGGTCCGAAAAGCGCGGTTATCGCGATACTGGTGTAGAGCGTGCCGAGCACCACGCCCATCCCGGGCACGCCGAACAACTCTGCGACCACCGAAGGGTTTAGCGCGACGTATCCCCCGTAACTCGCGCCCATCGCGAGCGCGAAGGCGACCAACATCGCGTAGCCCGGCGCATAGAGCCAGAGGAAGTACGAAAGGCCGAGCGCGAGCACCGTCAACTGGTAGAGCCTTAGGAGGCCGATACGGTCGGCGAGCGTGCCCAGCCCGGCGCGGCCCAGCATGCTGGTGAGCCCGATACAGCTGATGAGCGCGGCCGCGGCGACTTCGCTGATACCGTGTTCGCGTGCGTACACCGGGAGAAAGACGAACGGAATCGAAGTTGCGACGTTGGCCAGCGCCGAAGATAGGTAGAGCACGGCGAAGTTGGGATCGCGCACGAACTCGCCGAAGCGCGGGCGCGCGACGTGCTGCGGGCCCCGCGGCGGCCGCTTCGAGAGACCCGCGCAGAGCATCAGCAGTACGGCCGCAGCGGCGCCCAGGATCACATACGAGTGGCGCCATCCGAGATGCATGATCATCTCGCCCGAGAGCGGCGGGACCGTGAGCGTGCCGGCTCCGATTCCCGAAACCGCGAGGCCCAGAGCCGTGTTGCGCCGCCGGTCGAACCATCCCGCGATCATCGAGACCAGTGGCACGTAGCAGCACGACACACCGATACCGACGCCCAGGCTATAGGTGAAGTAGGCGTACCAGAGGCGCGGGATGAGCGCGGTCAGGATAACTCCGCCGCCGGTGGCAAGCGCGCCCGCCGCAACCACCGGGCGCGGGCCGAAGCGGTCGGAGAGATAGCCGGTGAGCGGGCTAAGCGCGAAATAGAGTCCGGCGGTGATCGAGAAAATCGCCGAAGTCGCTTCGCGCGAGGCGCCGAACTCGTGCGCCATCGGTTTGAAGAACGCGCCGAAACTGTAGGCCACGCCGAAGAGCGTGAAGCAGGCGAGGAATCCGGCGACGACGGTCAGCCAGGCGCGGGCCGAATCGATAAGGTCGAGATGATGGGCGGTAGAAGGGCTTGAGGCGTCTGACATTGGCGCTGTGTGCGGCTCCGGCTGGTGGTCTTCGGAACTCGGCCGCCCGGGAGGCGCTGGCTTGGGGCAAATATACTGCGAAGGCGGATCGCGACGCGAGCGAGGGAGTGCGGTCCTCGGTGAGCGCGCTCCGTCGCATCGACCACGCTGCCGATCGCGCTCGGCAGCCGGAGAGCGGAACTCTCTTCAGTTAGATCTAGACGCGCGTGACGCTCGGTCTGACCTCATCGCGGGCGGCGTTGCCCGCCCGATGGCCTATTCGCCGGTGTGCGCAGCGACCGCCTTCTGTATCTGTTCCTTGACCGCCGCCATGTTGAAGCTGGCGCCCTTCTGCATCGGGGGAAACTCGATCAGGGTTTGCGCTGCTTGCGCCACTTCCTGTTGCACGAACACGAAGCGCCAGAACTCGAATGCGAACCAGTTGTAGTAGGCTATCGACCCATTGTCCTTGCCGTTGTACATTCCGGTCCGCTCGTAGGGATCCAGGCGCAGATTGACCAGGATCGGCCAATCGACTTTCTCCGTGGCGCCAAGCCAGCCGTTCGGCTGATCGGTGAAGCGGTACTTGTAGTCGTCTATCCGCACCGCGCCGAGTGTGGTTTCGGTGAGGTAAAAAATCTCGTGGCGCTTCGACGGACCCTTGCCGCAAAGCATGTCCATCTGGTTGTAGCCGTCGAGGTGTACTTTGTAGGTGCGGCCGCCGATTTTCTTGCCCTTCCTGAGATCGGCCGCGATATCACCCGGATAGCCGGCCGCGGCTACGAACGTCGGGAACCAGTCGAGGCCGGAGACGATGCCATTCTCGACCTTGCCCGCCGGCACCTTGCCCGGCCATCGAATGATCGCCGGGACGCGAAAACCTCCTTCCAGCGCCGTGCCTTTGCCGCCGGCAAAGGGAGTCTGCCCGCCATCGGGCCAGGTGAAGTTCTCGGCGCCGTTGTCGGTGCTGAACGCGATGATCGTGTTGTCATCCAGACCGTTGTCCTTCACATATTTCATCACCGCGCCGACGATATCATCGAGCTGGGCCATCCCCGCTTCCTCGATGGTCCAGCCGTTTTCCGGCGTGCGCATTTTTTCGTATTTGTCCGAGAGATGAGTGACGACATGCATCCGGGTCGGATTCAGCCATAAAAAGAACGGCTTGCCATTCTTTCTCGCCTTGTCGGTGAACTTGAGCGCGTTGTCGAGAATCTCGTCATCGACGGTCTTCATACGCTCCGGACAGAGTTGACCCGCATCCTCGATCTTCTGCTTGCCGATCTTTCCCCAGCGCGGTTGCACGGTCGGATCGTCGGTGTCGGAGGCCCATGAGTGGATCATGTTTCTGGGCCCGACCCGGTCGCGCAGCGCCTGCGGATAGTTGCGATGGCAGGGGTCCTCCATCGCATCGAGGTGGTACAAATAGCCGAAGAACTCATCGAAGCCATGCACCGTGGGCAGGAACTGGTTCCGGTCGCCGAGATGGTTCTTGCCGAACTGGCCCGTGGCATACCCCATCGACTTCAGCACGGTCGCGATCGTGGGAGCCTCATCGGGCATTCCGAGCGGCTAACCCGCCTGGCCAACGGTCGTCAGTCCGGTGCGGATCGGCAGCTCGCCGGTGATAAAGTTCGCCCGACCCGCGGTACAGCTCGCCTCCGCGTAGTAGTCAGTAAACCGCATCCCTTCGTTGGCGAGCCGGTCGAGGCTCGGCGTGCGGCCGGCCATGATGCCCTGGTTATACACGCCGATGTTGGACCAACCGATGTCGTCGCCCATGATGAAGATGATGTTGGGTTTTTTCTCCTGCGCCCCGGCCTGCGAGACCAGCCCCGACTGAAAAATCATCAACACCGCCCCAGCGACGGCGATCAACAACCTACTGATATCTCGATGCAAGCTCATACAGGCTCCTGGTCGAACGGTGTGCGGAAAGATTTGTCGATACGCTATTAGGGATGTCCGCATTGACTCTATGGGACCAAGGTCCCATAGAATGCGCGGACGCCATCGCGGGTGCCGCCGCCGGCTTGAGAGCGCGATGCGAGGATGGCGAAAGTCGTCGATCAACGCGCCTGGACGCTCTCGATTCAGCGGGCGGATCAGAACGCGGATCACCGCGAAGAAGTCAAAGTCTCTACCGGGAAGAAATTGCCAACTAGATGAAAAATTGTGAAGCCTGGCGGCCTTACACAGCAAGCAGAGCTTAGAGTCGCCTTCATTTCACATTAATCGAAATTCGGGAATTACATCGCTTCCATGGAAGACGAACTTCCTGAACCAAGGGCTCCGGAAACAGTTGCAAAATCCATCAGCAAATCTTGCTTTGCCAAATCAGTTCTTCATGACGAAACGCCAACTCTATAGAAGCTACGACTCTCGTTAGGGCTCATTTTGTCTCGATTTCATCTGGCACCGCGATTGCTGTCCATTTAGAACGTGACTCAACGCCAAAGAAATTTTTCCGCCGCAATACCAAAGAGCATGTGGGATGTCGCGTCACATCTGACGCCGACGATTGCGGCCGAAGCAAAGACCTCGCGGTCGCCCATCTGCTCCGATGTGAGGGCGTTCATGACCGCCAAGCGAATTCCGATCGTGGCGTATCACTCGATATTGCAGAGCGGCCCGGGTGCGTGCGTGCCCGAGGCCTGGAACGCTATGGATACCGTCGCCTATGACCTTTTTTGCGCGCAGCTCGATCTTCTTTCTGCCGATGGCTGGGAAACGCTGCAGGCCCCGGCGCTCAACGAACCGAGCGCCTGGAACCTCGGCAAACAACAGATCCTGTTGACCTTCGACGACGGCCACGACAGCGATCTTCTGGCCGCTGAGGCGCTTGCCGCACGAGGGTTCACCGCCACCTTCTACATCCCCTGGGTCAACCTGGGACGACGGCATTTTCTCGATCAACAAAGCGTCACGCGACTCAGCCACGAGGGCTTTAGGATCGGCTCACACGGCATGACCCATTGCCGGCTCAAAGCGGTCAGCGCGGATCGTCTGCGGTTAGAGCTAACCGAGTCGAAACTCCGTCTGGAAGATCTCATTGGGCTGCCAGTGACCGATCTCGCAGTACCGTTCGGCAGCTACGATCAGCGCGTGATCGACGCCGCGCTCAACGCGGGCTACTCGACGATCATGACTTCTGACGTCAAACAGGCGGTGCTCGGTTCGAGAAGCAAAGTCTATCCACGCCTGCCTGTCAAATCCTGCATGACTTTTCCCGACTTTCTGACGCTGGTGCGTGGAAGCGCTTTTGCCGTTTGGCGCTGGCGTCTGCTGAGGGGCCTGTACGGACGAGTAAGGCGTTACGCCGGCTTAAGATGAGCACTTCCTCCGAACCGGTTCTTTTTCACGACTTGTTCCAGCCGCGAGCGACAACGCGGACGACCTCGGCTGTGTTCGCCTCGGCGGCCGCGCTCCTGCTGCTGGTCGCGCTCGAGAATCACGCCGCCTCCGTCCTGATTCTCTGCACTGTAATCGCGGCCGTGCTCGTGATCTACGGCGTCACATATACCGCGCATCATCATGAATGGCTGGTGTTTCCGCTCGCGCTGATCGGCCTGTCGGTGCAAACCCCCTTCTTTGGCGATCAGACTCTTCGCGCGGGATTTCACTACGTGGCGCTCGCTCTGTTTTGCCTGCCGACCCTTCCGTTCGTGCTTCGGTCAGGAATCCTTCGCACCGGAGGATTCAGAATCTATACGCTTTATTTCGCATGGGGCGCCGTAACGATCGCGTATTCGCTTGCGCCGGTGTATTCGCTCGCCCGTCTCGTCGAAGCGGTCATGGTAATGATTGCGATCGCCGCCTGCGTGCTCGAAATCCATGAACCTGCCGACGTGACGCGGCTTTTGCTCCGGTTTCTGCTGGCCTGCACAATAATCCTGATAATGGTGGCGGCAACCGCGCCGATATTGCCGCACGACGTTGCCTGGCAAAGCCCCCTCGAAAGCTACACACCCAACGAACTGGCCAGCATGGCTAAAGCAGGCATTATCGTGGGCGGACTCGATCGCTTTCGCGGCCTGTTCGATGGACCTAACGACCTCGGCACATTCATGGTCCTGGTGGTCGGCCTCGCGGCCGCATGCTGGCGAACGGCGCAAAGACGCGGCCGCTTGATGCTTGCCCTGGTGATCGCGGCGGCGGTGGCGCTCGACGTGCTCGCGGACTCGCGTTCGTCCTTCGTTGCGGTCGCGCTCGGGGCCGGCCTTTTCGCGATCTGGAGATGGCGTTTCAGGGGATTTCTCCTGTGCGCCGGAATATCGCTCGCAATTGCGCTGGTGATGCTTCGCAGCGGGATGTTCGCCTACGTCGGGCGCGACGTCACCACTCTGACCGGACGCACCGACATCTGGGACTACGTTATTCAAAGGATTCGCGACCAGCCCATCCTGGGCTATGGGTACGAAACGGCGGGTGCCGTGTTCGACAGCAGGTATTTCCCGATCTGGTGGGGACCGTGGGACATGGGACCGCATAGCTCGCTGCACAATGGCTATTTGGGGCACGCGATCGGAGTAGGAATTCCCGCCACTGCGCTGTGGCTATATATCGTGCTGCGGCCGTGGGTCTTCGCCCTCAGGCAGCGAGAGGATCCGTGGAGCCTCAAACCTATATTTTTCCTGATAGTGGTGCCGATACTGATCAACAACCTCTCGGAACAACTGCTGGGCGATTTCGGCGGCGGAGCGGTCGCGCTGCTATTCGGCCTGGTCTGGGCCATCGCAGAGCGTTACCGGGTGCGCACGCTGCGCCAGCGAGAGGCCGATCGGAAGGCCGATCTGGCCGCGCTGCCGAAGGCCGTGAGCGCCTTACTGTCGGCCTAGAGAGAACGAAACTGTCCGGGCGACCGGAGTGTGGACGTGACCCGCATAGGGCGAAAGGTACTTTTAGCGCTGATCACGGCTGGCTGGTTCTGCCGTTTCGCCGCTGTCGCATGCGCGGCGGATATCCTATCTGGTTATTTTCCCACCCTGCCGCCGCATGCATCGCTGCCGAGCGGCGCGCAATGCACGGCTGCAGTGTTGTCGTCCGCCCCGGCTCCGGAATTACGCGTCCAGAACGCGGCGGCGAATCGCACGACTCCGACGCCGGAACAACTGGCGAAGTTCCATGCCTTTCCCGTCAAAGGCAGCTTTGTGCCGCCATCGGATTTCGCGCGCGTCGACGGAGAATTCACGGGCACTACCGACCAGATACTTCGATGGGGCGCGTGCAAATGGGGAGTGGATGAAAATGTGGTCCGTGCCCAGGCCGCGGCCGAATCGCACTGGCTGCAGAGCACCGTGGGCGATTCGACCAGCGACCTTTCTCTATGTCCGCCGGGGAGCGGTTACCCGGGCGCCTGGGACGGCGGCCACTGCATGCAGAGCTACGGCATCATGCAGATGAAGTACAAATCGTTCGGCGGTTGGCCCCTCAGCAAGGACAGCACTGCCTTCAACGTGGATTTCAGGCTCGCCTATCAACGCGCCTGCATGAACGGTGATATCAGCTACCTTCCCCAGGAAATTCCGGCCCTTGGATATCCGCGATATCCTAACGGCGACACCGACGAGATGCTGTGGGGATGCATGGGCGACTGGTTTTCCGGCGATTGGTACGACAGCGGCGCGCTCAAGTATATCGCCGAAGTCAAGTCGCTATTGGTCCGCGAGGGCTGGCTCCATTCGCAGTTCTGAGCGGGCAGCGCACTGCAGATACCAAGCGGCTGGCCAGACAGAGACAACGAACTATCTGCGACGAATCACGAGCGCCGCGTACCAATGAAGACAGCACTGGATAACTTAGTGCGTAAGACGATAGATCGTGCGGAGCATTGTTCTGGTTGGCTGCGCAAATGGCAGCGAATCGAGCCGTTGGGCGAACCGGTCAAGCTCAATCTAGGCAGCGGGCTTTATGTCGCGCCCGGATGGATCAATATCGATGGCAGTATAAAGACGCTGTTCGTGAAAATGCCGCGGTCCGTGCTAAATGTAGCGCTTCCACTGACAAACGTTAGAGCTGATTTTTCCCCCGACGAGTTCACGAATCTGGTGCGTGAGCATCGGTTTGTCTTTCACAACCTGAAATATGGCATACCTCTCGCGGACTCTTCCGTCGATTTCATTTTTTGTTCCCACATGCTGCATCACCTCTATCGTGATGACGCTTTGGCGCTTCTCCGAGAGGCCGTCCGAGTTCTGAAACATAACGGCACTATGAGAATTGCCGTCCCCGATCTCGAATACATCGTCGCCCTGTATCGCGAGGGAAAGCGCGAGCAAGCCCTGGAGTATTTTTTCTATCCGAAGAAACCGAGAGGTGACTTATACAGGCGCGCTTACCAATATGATTTCGTACTTTTGAAGGCCTTGATGGAAGAGGCCGGCGTCAGAAACGTGCGCCGCTGCAACTTTCGCGAAGGCCGAGTCCCCGACCTGGATCGGCTCGATCGCATGCCCGAGGAGACTTTGTTCGCGGAGGGAGAGGGTTAACGCAGCGTGAACTATCCGGTTACGCCCGGGCAGCAGCCCACACGATGTTCTCTTCTCAAACGGCTTTTTACGCGCTGAGTGAACGGACGAGGCCGATGGCGCCGCTGTTCCGGGTATCGACCGAGCCGCGCGATGCGGCGCGCGCGGTGCGCAGTCAACCGCGGCGGGCTCCACGAAGCGCGGTCGGGATTTCTTCCATCGCGAGTTTAAGCAGCAGCCTTCGAAACCGCATTCCCCTGCTATTGAGCCGGGCGAAGATCTCGAGCACGTGTTTGCGTTCTTGCCAGACCAGAGTTGCCGCCAGCTCTCGCCGATCAAGCATGCTGACTCGGCTTAGCCGCCGGTAAAGTTCCGCCAGGTCCATCCCGAGGCAGCCCTTCTCGGTCTTCAAGGTCTCGACGAGTTTATGCAGTTCGCTTATGCCGCGTGCTTCATCCGGATCGAGCGCCAGCAGCCGGCTGACTGGAACCAATCGCGCATCGCGCGCTGCGTCGCCTGCGCGCGTGGCGACGAAGGCCGCGGCCGCATCGGCGCCGGCATCGAAACAGGGCTCGAATCCTGGCGGCATTCGCCGGGGAGATTCGGCTGCTCTGCGCCTGAACCAGATCGGCTCGCGCCCGGACAGGATGCAAAGAGAAGTAAGGCGCTGATGGCCGTCGGCGATCCACCATCGCACCCGGCGCTCGCCATTGCCTTCTTCCTGTGCGCGCCATAGAAGTAGCGAGCCGAACGGATAATTGCGCCACAACGAGTCGGCAAGAGCGCATACCTGCGAGGGGCGCCACACAAACTGCCGCTGAAATTCCGCAATGTCCCACTCGCCGGATACGCAGCGCTCGACCGCCTCGCGCACCGTGATAACGCGGTACGCGTAACCAGCCTCGTGGTTTGCGTTTTCATCCTTCGCTCCGAAGTTGCCCGCAAGGTCTTCGTTCATGACCCGCCTGCCGGCTGTGTCGCGTAAATCTGCGCGCCGTTGGCCGGTGTCGCGTGCGGGGCTTCGGCTGCGATCACCTGGGCGGCGATATCGTGGAGCGACCGCGACGGCATTTTTTTGGACGAAGCGAACTTCAGAACCTCGTCGAAATGCGAGAGATCGCCGCCTCTATCCCAGAAGCGCGAAAAGCGCCGCAGCCCCAGGTCCTCGGGATGCGCGAGGGCGATTATAGGCAGGCCGAGCACGGCCATCGCGAGCATCCGATCGCGCGTCAACGAGACGGCACGATATCGATGCAAAACGACGAAGCCTGAACTCGCATCGACGCGCGCGGCCCTCGCGTCGCCCGGCGATGCGGGAAAATACGGATCGGAGCAGGAGGCAAGGCGCGGCTCCTCGACGCTGGCCATAAATCCCGCGCGCGTGAGCATCGGAAACTGTCCCGGCGCTGCGCGCTCGAACGGGAAAATCATGATCGGCTGAAAGCGGATGCCGAAACGGCGCTCGATTCGTCCGACCGTGCGCTGACCCCGCGCGAGGTCGGCCGCGGGATCGGCGATGACGCGATGGTCGACGTGACGGTATAGCCCATGCCACGCGAAACCGATCGAAAATTGTTTCATCGCTTCCACGTAACTGCGGCTTGGGTGCGCATGGCGCGGCGTCCAGGCAAAATCCGTGTGCGTCCCCGGGCACAGACGCTCGATATGGCTGAGCAGGGCGGAGACGGGCATGGTGTTGAAGTGGTCATAGTTTATCGGCCGGTCGTCAATCGTGAGATTGAAAGGCGGCAAACACTCCGGGTCGATTCCGGCCGCTCGGTTGACCGCAAGCAAGGCGCCCGCAAACAGAGGGCGCGCCTCGCGCGCGGCCAGGCGTGCGACGATGGGCGCGTCGGCGCCGGTCTCGTCCTCCGGATTCAGGTCATGGATGATGCATCCGCCGCCGTATTGAAGCGCGAAAATCGCGGCGCGCTTGACACCGTCAACGTGCCGCACGACGAGCAGCTCCTCAGCCCCCGGGATAAAGCCGCACTCGACACCCGGTGAATTGAACAGGCCGCCTGTGGCTTCTTCGCCACGGAGTGCCGCCGGAAGCATCGGGCTTTCCGTGAACCTGTATCCGACCGCGCGGCGCTCGGGCGCTAGCGGCGCGTCGAGGGGAGCGAACGGCGCAAGGTCGAGCTTGTCGGCGCCTGGAGCGATGCCACGAACGTAGAGCGTCGCGCCCTGGCCGACCGCGCTCGCGAGCTGCGATCTCTGATAGACGGGAAGCTGCCGCAAACGCGACGCGCCGATCGCGACGATCCCTTGGCGCGCGGCCTCGCCCGGCAACGCCTCGGCGCCGCGGCAATGCATCAGGCGTGCGCCGCGCACGCGCGCCAACCCGGCAACGGTCGAGTTGGCGCCCGTCTCCTTGCTGTCAACTAGAAAGCAGGTCGCCATTGCGCCTGGCCGATTCGCGCCGCGACGGTTGACGCTTCCCGGTTTCTTGCGCGGGCGGAGGCACCTCCTGGGCGCGCGCCGCGTTTGACTCGAGGATCGCGTCGAGCATTGCGGAGCCGGCAATCCTGCGCAGCAATTGGATGTTCGGGATGACGCAATGGCCACCGATAAAACCCGGGAAGTACCGCGTGCGAGGCAGGAAAGGCACCTCCTCGAAAAAATCGATCGCCTGTTCGTAGTCGGCGCCGACGCGGCGAGCGTAACGATCGAGGTCCTGGGCGAACGCGATCTGCACGCCGAAGTAGGTTGTCTCCGCGAGCTTGGCCAATTCGAGTGTCTCCGGCCTGTCCATCCGCCGCGTCTTCATCCCGAGGTCCGCGAAATGGCGCTCGGCGGCAGCGGCGGTTTGTTTAGCGGGTGCGGCCACGTACTTGACGTAATTGAGAAGATCCTGCGCCATCCGCACGTGCTTGCCGCGCACAGGACTGTAGGCGACGGGTTTGCCGGTCCGCCGCGCGAGCGCGCTGGTGGTTCCGGGCAGTACCGTGCTGTTGACGATGGTTAACGCGGGATCGAACCGTTCGATATAGCCGCACGCCGCGGCCTCGAACTCCGCGCTCGCGCGGAATGGAATACAGATATGCATCACGGCGATCGGCGCGTTGAACTCGCGCGGCTCGATATCGTGACGCAGAACAGGCTGGTGGTGCTCGATGACTTCCGCCAGCGCCCCGCCGACCTCGCCGAGGCCGACGACTAATGTCTCCCCATGTTTCACTTCGCTTCCTCCCTTTCGGGCAAAGTTTCGCTTCACGCCGCACGCTCCGGGCCGTAGCTTTCCGCCGCTGGCGGTTTGCGCAGCAGCGCGTCGACCGCGCTGTAGTATTCCGCGCGCTGGACCGGCCATCCAATTCTTTCGACGGCGCGGCGGGCGTTGCGCGCAAGCTCGGCGCGCCGCGACGGGTCGCGGTAGAGCTCGACGATCGCTCCCGCCAGATCGTCGCGATCTCCCGGTTCGAAGAATCGCACTGCGCGCTCGCCGAAATAGTGTTCGATAGTCTGCAGGCGTGCGGCGATCGCCGGAACGCCGAGCGCCGTGTAGTCGAGCAACTTGACCGGAAGCATCAGATGCGTCGCGTTGCTTGCGCGATTAGGCACCAGCCCGGCGTCAGCCTCGGAAAGTAGGCTCGGCAGTTCGTCGATCGGCACCTGGTTGACGAAGCTCACGCATCCTTCGAGGCGCCTGCGCGCGACGAGCCGGCGTGCCGCGTCGAGATGGTCGCCATCGCCGATTACCATCAGGCGCAGGCCGGGAACCTGCGTTCGCGCGAGCGCTATTGCTTCGATCGCGATATCCAGTCCGAGCCGATGTGTCACCGTGCCGTGACAGGCCAGCACGAACTTTCCATCGGCGCGCTTGCGCGCCGCCGGCGCGGCGCTGAAAAGCGCAGGGTTGGTCGCATTCATCACGGTTCTGATCTTGCGCTCAGGGACACCCGCCCGGATGAGGCGTGCGCGGTGAAGCGCGTGCACGGCCAGCACCGTGTCGGCGCACCCTGCGCTGGTGCGCTCCTCCAGCATCAAGAGCTGCGCGCCGATCGCCCCGCGCCGCCCGCCGAATTTGTCCTGATAGAGCTCCGGCATCGTGTCGTGGATGTCCAGCACGATCCTGCTGCCGCGCAATCGCGCCGGCAGCGCGCACAGCACAGCCGCGTCAGGCATGGTGCAAACGATCGCGACGTCATAGCGTTTCGCCCAGCTCAGCCGTACCACCGCCCATGAGGCTTTAGCGAAAAACCGAAGGTAGCTGCGCATGTAACTGGAGCGGCTGGCGCCCCGATAGCGCGGCATTTTGAGGCCAATCACGTTGACGCCGCCGATCGTGCCGTTATGGCCACTGTCCAGACAGAGCACGTCGACATGATCGCCGCGTTCGGCCAGCGCCTCCGCGTGACGCTTAACGCGGCCGTCGTGGACATAGGTCGTGTATGCAATGAGGAGAAAGCGGGCCACGATGCGCTCCTAGTTCAAGATGGGATGTGCGGTAAGGCGCAGCGGGGCGGCGCGCTCGGCCCCTGGGCCACAGATGCGCGGTTCACCGTTTTCGATCCGGAGTTCCAGATGGGCCCGCTGTTTCCACCAATGCGCCGCTTCGGAGGGCAGCGCGCGCCACGCGAGTTCGATCTCGCCAAGCCGCTTGAGGAGTTCCCGGTAGGCCTCGAAGTAAGCGCCGTCGCCGCAGTAGTCGGGATGGGTGAGCGTGAGAATCATGCCGCCCAGCGAGGCGATCCATTTCGCCTTCATCACCCACACGGGCAGCGGGGCGCGGCGGAGAAGATGAATCAGCGTGTGGTCCTGCGGCAGCGTGTAGGGCAATTCGATCATTCGCGACAGATGGAACGGGAAGAGGCTGCAGGTTCCGCCGGGCTGCGGTTCGTAGGGATCGGTGTCGGCGAAGCTCAAGTCGAAGTCGAAGTCCATGGTGGCGATTGCCTGCGGATCGCGCAGCGTCGAAGGCGCGCGGAAGCCGCGGAGGTCGTGCTCGGCGGCAAGCCGTTCGAGAATGGGCGCGAGTGCGGCAAAGTCGCGATGGCTGCGAAACAGGCGGCCATCGTGAGAGAGGCCATGAGCGCCGAACTCGAAGCCGCGCGCGCGCAGGTGCGCCACGCGCTCCCAATCGATCGGGTATTGTGCGAGCGGCAGGTTAAAGGAGGAACGAAAGCCGTGCTCCTCCTCGAGGTCGGCGAGCGCCTCCATCCGCGCGAAACCGCGCGGACTTTCCACGTCGTGCGTCAGCACGATGCAGCATCGAGCGTTGCCGGGCCAGAAGCCGATGTGCCATCCGTCACTCGCGCCGCAGACCTCGAGCGCCTGCCTCGCCCAGCCGCGCCACAATTCGATTAGTGCGCTCTCGCACGGCCAGCTCGGAAACTGAAGACACGCGCGCGCGCGGATCGCTGCCGAGTTGAGGCGATGTCGCAGGCTCGGCGGAATGAGGCGTTTGACCCGGTAGTACGCGCGCATCGCGGAGGGCGGATGACGGTCGACTTCGGGCAGATACTGTTCCAGCAAGAGCCGCTCCGCAGCCCCCGCCGACGGCCCGATCGTCGGCTCCAGCGCGCCGCGCCACTGCTCCGGCAGTTTCCAGAAGGTGAAGGCATCGTTGCGCCCGGTGAGCTCAACCCGCGACCCGCCTGGCGAAAGCGCGTCACGCTCAACGGATAATTTGAGGCTCAACGCCATACCGACTCCATCAAGAGCAGTCTGCGTAGCTGTTGACGACGCACGAATCTGACCAGTGCCGGCGAGACTGGCCGCGGCGAATGGCGCATCGCACCCTCCAGGTATCCCGCCGCAAGCCCGAGGCCGCCGATTATCGGCGGCCACTTGAGCGCGAGCCTGAGCGCACGCGCCATGAGGAAAAGCGGCGAATAGCCGACGTTATATGCCGCCCTGCCGGCCGCCTTGCGTCCCCGCCAGAGCCCGCCGGCGGCGCCCTGCGGGCGATGATGATAGGCGCGGATCTGCCGAAAGCTGCGCGTGCCAAACCCGAGCATCATCGCACGCACTTCGTCGATCGTGTCCCAGCCGAGTCCGGCTTCCAGCCCTCCGATCGCCGCGAAGCAGGCGGTCGAGTACATCTTGGCTGCGCCGCGGGTGTGAAACGACGGCGCGGGAACCTCGCGCCAGCGCGCGCCATGGATTTCGTACAGGGTCGGGCCGGCGATGCCCAGGCGCGGGTCCTTTTCCAATTCCGCCAGCAGCAGCTCGGCAAACTCAGGCTTGAAGGACAAATCGGCGTCCAGCCGGAGGATTGCGTCGTAGCCCTCCCACGCGTCGCGCGGCAGAAAGCGCATGATCACCGACTCGCCGCCCGGCGCGCGCGCGCGGCCGCGCGGCAGATGCTCCGGTTGGATCCACGGATGATAGCGCGCAGCTTGATCGAGAATCTCGCCAGTGCGATCGGACGACCCGTCGTCGATTACGATCCAGCGCCCGGGCTTGTGCGTCTGCGCAACCATCGCAACCAGCAGTCGCGGGAGAAGCCGCTCCTCGTCCCGGGCTGGAGTTATGGTGATATAGTTTTTCATGCGAGCTAACCGCAGATAGCGCGGCTGAGCGCGCCCCTCACGGCACTCGATGAGTCCGTCGTCATCCGCCCCGCTTCAGTTTGCGCGCCGATCCTCAAGCCCGTGATGCTCATGCTTGCGCCTCCGACGCTTTGGGCCGCGCGCCAGCGGACGGAACAAAGGCTTTCGCGATGAGATCCATCGCGTTCGAGCGCTCCATCCAGAGGTAAACGAGCGCCGGCGGCAACGCCGCGGCGAGCAGGATTGTCGGGCCGCCGCTCGAAGCAAAGATCGCGAGCGTCCTTCCGCCGATCGTTGCCAGCGCGCACAGCGCAGTGAGCCTCAGCGCCGGCATCGCGGACCACGCGAGCTTGCGGAAACTCAATCCGAGCAGCGCGCACGCGAGCGCCTGGCCAATAACGCTCACCACGCCCTCGACCACGCTCATCCCGGCGCTCACGCCCAGGAGTTCGAATCGCGCCAGGCCCAGCACCGCGGCGACTAGAAAGCCCAGCCGCACGCCATGGAGGTACATGTCAATCACCGGGCGATTCTTGCTGAAGAAGACCGAGCCGATTCCGAGCCGCAAGCCGCTCAGCGCCAGGCCGGGCGCGAGCAGCCTCATCGGCAGCGCCGCGGGAATCCATTGCGGACCGTAGATCGTGCCCAGGATTTCCGGGGCCGCGATCGCCGCGCACGCCGCCAGCGGAAGCACCACCCGCGCCATGTAGTCGAAGAAGTCGAGATAAGCGCGGGAGAGCGCTTCGCGGTCGTCCTGCAGGATGCAGAAGGCGGGAAAGGTAACGCGTCCGGCGACCCGATGCAGGCGGTCGGGTACGAAGCGCAGCACGTCCCACGCCATCGAATAGAAACCGAGCGCCGAGCTCCCGAGCAGACGCCCGACGAGCAGGTAGTCCGCGTTCGAGGAAAGGACGTAGATGATTCGGCCGCCCCAGGCGGCGATGGAGAAGTGCGCGAAATCGTACGCTGCCTGCCTGCGCGGCAATCCGCGCGGAAATCCGGGATTCGCAATCCAGATTGCGATCGCGTGCACCGCGAAACGCGCGGCCAAACCTCCTGCCAATGCCCACGCCGGCATCCCGCGCCACAGCACCAGTAGGGCCACCGCAATGAAGCCGATTTCCGCCGCGATATCCGCAATCGCGAGGGCGGTAAAGTTGAGCGCTCGCCGGAGGCGAGAAGCGGGGACTACCGTGGTTGCGTCGAGCAGGATAGGCAAGCAGAGCAGCCGTTCACCACCGGTCAGATTCGGCGTACCCATGGCCGCCGCGATCGCAGGCGCGGCGGCATACAGGATAAGGACCGAGCAGGTCGCTGCCACCATGCCCAGCCACCAGGCCGTCGCTTCATGCGCCGCGGTCAGCTCCTTGCGCTGCACAAGCGCGTCTGTGATTCCCGCGTCATTGCTGAGAGTCGCGAACACGCTGACTACGAGCAGGATCCTGAAGATGCCGAAGTCTTCGGGGCGGAGCGCGCGCGCCAGCACCACGAAGCCGCCCACGCGCACGCCTTGAACTACGAACTCGGCGATTACGTTGTCGCGCACGCTGCGCGCGACCGCCTCCCAGAGCGAATGACGCGGTTCTCGCCGCTGGGCAGCGGGCGGGGCGGACGGATTGCTCATACCCCGCCTCCGCGCAACATCGCGGGAACAGTTCGCGCCAGGATTCGCAGATCGCCGGCAAACGACCAGCCCTGCATATATTCCACGTCAAGCCGGACCATCTCGTCGAACGAAAGACGATTGCGGCCGCTGACCTGCCATAAGCCGGTTATTCCAGGCGCCGCCTGCAGACGCCGGAGATGCCAGGGTTCGTAGAGCTCCAGCTCGTATGGCAGCGCGGGGCGCGGCCCGATGAGGCTCATCTCGCCGCGAAGCACGTTTATGAGTTGCGGCAGTTCGTCGATGCTGAAGCGGCGCAGCCATCGTCCGACCAGGGTCACGCGCTGGTCGTTAGTGAGCTTGAACACGCGATCGCCGCCGTCGCCATTGCGCGCCGCAGCATCGCCCTGACGGATCCATTGGCGCACGTAGTCGCGATGCGAGGAGTCGTCGCCGGACGCTCGCATCGTGCGCAGCTTGAGCATGTTGAAAAGCCGCCCGCGTATTCCGACGCGCGTCTGGCGGAACAGGATCGGGCCCGGGTCGAAGAGGCGGATCGCGAGCGCGCCCACGGCCAGCACTGGCGCGGAGGCGGCGAGAATCAGCGTTGCCGCGACCACGTCAAAGGCGCGCTTGAGCGCGAAGTTGAGGCCCTCGATATTCGAGCCGAGTGGACTGATGAGCGGCACCACGCCGAACATTTCCACCCGCAGGCCGCCGTTGGGCCACTTCGCGAGCGACGGCATCAGCCACCAGCGCAGGCGTTGTCGTTCGCACAGTCCCATGATCCTTTCCTGCCGCTCGCGCGTCGCGTCGGGCAGCACGACCGCGGCTTCAAGGGAGGGGTAGAGCGCGGCGATTTCGCCCAGGCGTTCGGCGGGGCCGAGTACCGGACAGCCGCGGTACTCGCGCACCTCGCAATCGTCGTCGAGAAAGCCGATTATCTCGTAGGGCGTCATCTCGTCGAGAATCTGATCACACAGGTAGCGCGCAAACCGGTTGCATCCGATCAATACGAGCGGAATCGCATTCTTGGGATTGGCGTAAAAGCGCCGGATGCACTGGCGCGTCGCCATCCGTTCCACGATGACGGCCGGAATGCTCAGCAGATAACCCACCATCACGGTGAGCCGCGAAACATCCAGGTGCGCGAGGAATCCGACCAGCACCATCAAGAGCGCCGCAAACGAGCATCCGCGGACGATCCCGGCTAACTCGTGCAGGCCGCCGTTGCGCATCCGGTAAAGGTCGCAGGCGCGAAACACCATGACCCACAGGCACACGATGGCCAGCACGTCGACACAAAGCAGGACCGGATTGTTCCGCAGGAGCCGCCCCTCCATCGCGCCCGACGGATCGTGCAGCATCAGCGCCACCGCGAACGCGGCCATCAGGGCGAGGCCGTCACAGGCTGCGAACAGTGCCTTTTGTCTCTGTAGTTCGCCGGCGAACATGCTTCACTCGCCATGCTCCGGGGGGAGTGCAGAGACGGCCGGGTTTCGGCGATGTTCGCCGGCGAATATGACTGGCGGCTTGCGCGCGGCTGCGATCACGGACTCGGCCACGCATCGCACTTCAGCGTCGGTCAGGTGCGGATGCATCGGAAGCGACAGCTCGGTGTCGGCGATGCGTTCGCTAACCGGAAAATCTCCGGGCCGATAACCAAGGTCGCGGCAGGCCGGCTGCAGATGCAGCGGCACGGGATAGTGGATGCCGCACTCGATGTTTCGGCCGAGCAGGGTCTGGCGAATCGCGTCGCGCCGGCGGCTGCGGATCGCGTAGAGATGGTACGCCGAGGCGAACCCCTCGGGTTCGACGGGCAGCACGAGCCCGGTGCCGTCGAGCAGTTCCCGGTAGAGTTCCGCTACTTCACGCCGGCGCCGGTTCCAGTCCGCCAACCGTTCGAGCTTCACGCGCAGCACCGCTGCCTGGACCGCATCGAGCCGCGAATTGTAGCCGTAGTCCTGATGTGCGTAATGCGAAAGGCGCCCGTGGTCGCGCAGCAATCGCACCCGCTCCGCCAGTTCGTCGCTGTCGGTTGCGATCGCGCCGCCGTCGCCCCATGCGCCAAGATTTTTCCCCGGATAGAAGCTGAAGCATCCGGCGGCGCCCAGCGTTCCCGCGTAGCGCCAGCGTTGGCCGTCATGAAACGACGCGCCATGCGCCTGGCACGCGTCCTCGACGATCCTGAGGCCGAACTCGATCGCGATTTCCTGGATCTCGCGC
This sequence comes from Candidatus Binataceae bacterium, assembly GCA_035500095.1. Lineage (NCBI taxonomy): Bacteria > Candidatus Binatota > Binatia (SeqCode) > Binatales (SeqCode) > Binataceae (SeqCode) > Binataceae bacterium (SeqCode). The sequence continues at coordinate 22,253 of DATJXN010000134.1, read as the reverse complement.
ATCGCCGCGGGCAAGCCGTACAGATGTACCGGGACGATCGCGCGCAGGCCGTGCGGCGAGCGCCTGCGCCGCTCGACCAGGTAGCGGCGCAGCGCGTCAGGGTCGATGTTGCAGGTCTCAGGATCGATGTCGACAAGCGTCGGTCGCGCGCCGGTCTGGCGGATCGCCGCGGCAGTCGCGATAAAAGTCATCGGTGACGTAATCACCTCGGTGCCCGGTCCGACTCCGATCGCGAGCAGCGAGAGGCGGAGCGCATCGGTGCCGTTGGCAACCGAGACGACGTGGCGCACGCCGAGGTAAGCGGCGAACTCCTCCTCAAAGGCTTTTACCTGGGGGCCGCCTATGTAGCCCGCACTCAGATGGATTTTCACCAGTTCGCGTTCGACGCGTTCGCGAACTTCCGCAGTCTGTGAAACCAAATCGGCAAATTTGATCTGCATTGAAACCTCACTTCTTCGTCTGGTCATAGGACGTATCCACCTGGAACGTATCTACGTCCCGTACGCGGGCCGGATTGCCGGCGACCACCGCGGCAGACGGCACGTTGCGCGTCACCACCGCGCCGGCGCCTATCATCGCGCCCTCGCCGATTTCGACGCCGCAAAGGATCACCGCGCCGCTTCCGATCGACGCTTTGCGCCGCACCGTCGTCGTCTCCATCTTCCAGTCGCGCTCGGTTTGCGGCGTGCCGTTGCCCGTGGTCGCGCGGGGCTTGCGGTCATTGATGAAGACCACGCCGTGGCCGACGAACACTTCGTCCTCGATCGTTACGCCGGAGCAGATGAAGCTGTGGCTCGAGATCTTGCAGCGCCGGCCGATCGTGGCGCCACGCTGGATCTCGACGAACGCGCCGAGGCGGGTGTCGGCGCCGACCTCGCAGCCGTAAAGATTGACGAACGGGCTGAGCCGCACGCGCGCGCCAAGGCGCACGTCGCCGGCCACGCAAGCGTACGGAGGCATCTGGATATCGGCGCCCATAGCTACACGCGCGCGGGGTTCTCCACCGCGACCTTGCGTCCCCCGTTTTTCAGCGAAAGATTGGCGGCGTGCAGCACGCTCACCACGCGCGCACCCGAAAGTCCGTCGGTGCGCGGCGCGGCGCCGCTGCGGATACAGTCGGCGAAGTGCTCGCACTCGGCCTTCAGCGGTTCTGCCTCCTCGATCCGCGGAATCTGGATGTCCCCGTAGCGGTAAGAGAACTGGAAATCGCCGAAGGTATCGTAGTAGCGCTGCACATCGACGCCCTTGTCGTAGATGCGAATCTTTTCCTGGGGCGCTGTATCGTCGTACACCAGCATCTTGCGCGACCCGACGATGGTGGTACGGCGGATCTTGTTGGGGTCGAGCCAGCTCACGTGGACAAACGCAATCACATTGTCCGCGAAGTGCAATCCGAGCAGCGCCACGTCCTCGACTCCGTTGCCGTAGTGGCTCTGCCCCTGGCAGCTCACCGCCTCCGGCATCCGTCCGATGATCATCAGGATGATCGAGATGTCATGCGTGGCGAGGTCCCAGACCACGTTTACGTCGTGCTGGAACAGTCCGAGGTTGGCTCGAATCGAGCTGACGTATAGGACCTCGCCCAGTTCGCCCGCGGAAATGACCTCGTGAATCTTGAGCACCGGCGCGCTGTACTCGAACGTGTGTCCGGCCATCAGCACACCGCCGCGCCGCCGCGCGATCCGCATCAGATCGGCGGCCTCCGCCGGCGACATCGCGAGCGGTTTCTCGACCAGCACCGACTTGCCCGCCTCCAGCACGCGGCGCGCCATCGCGTAATGGCTGCTGACCGGAGTTGCGATGATCACGCCCTCGACGTCCGGATCCGCGACCACGTCCTCGAAGCGCAAAGCGGTTTCGGCAGCGGGAAAGAGGCCGCGGACGCGTTCGCAGCGGCGGCGGTCGAGGTCGCAAGCGATAATCCGATCGGCGGACTGCAGTTGATAAAAATTGCGCACCCAGTTGGGTCCCCAATAACCCAGGCCGACCACCGCGACGCCGCGCAGCCGTCGCACCGCATGCGTATTCGCGCTGCCATTGCGCTCGAGCTCCCGAACCCCCGCAACTTCCGTCGCATCCGCAAATAGATTCATCTTCCCAACAGTCTCCGTATTGGCTTTGCAACCGGATCGGTTGCATCGTTGAGGATCACGCCGGCCGGAGCGCGGCTCGCCGTGCGCAGCGCGCTTGCGGTCGTCGCCAGCTCGCGCCGCTCCGTGTGTCCCTGGCGCACGACCATCAGGATAGGATCGGAGGGCCGCGCGAGCGGCAGCATGCGCGCGTCGAGCCGGGTCACCCCGAGGTCGACGATCACGGCCGGATACGCGCTAAGGAGCATCTCGAACTCGACAAACAATTGCGGCTGGGAATCCGGATTCGAGACGCAGCAGGTCACCAGTTCCAGCCGCGGCCATTCGGTTGCGCGGATTTGCAACGCACCGTCGAGGACGAGCTCGGGCGTTCGGCGGCCGGGATGCTGAAAAAGGCGATGGAGCGATGGATGGCGCAGGTGCGCGTCCACCAGTACCGTGCGCAACCCGAGGCGCTGGCTGATATCGATTGCGATCGCGGTCGCCACCGTCGAGACGCCATCGCCCGGACGGCATCCCGTCACGAGCAATCGCGTAGACCTCTCGACCACCGCCAGCGGCGCGAGCCGCTCGGTCAGGTTGCGGATCGCGCCCGCCCGCGCGACCGCCGCCGGCACGTGTTCCAGGGTCGGCAGCGTGACCAGCGAGTGAGGCGCGCCGTAGCCGCTGTTGAGCAGCGAGGTGTTGGCGCCCGACATCTCCTCGGCACGATCTGGTTCAGGCGGCCGATCGGCTACTGGAGGCCGGGTGATCGCTTCGTAGTATTTGCTCATGTGATTGTGCACCACGATTCGGCGATGTCAGCCGCCGATGATCGTCTCCAGCGCCGGCAGCGGCAGTGCCGGCAACTTTTCCGTTTCGGGAACCACGGGGGCGGTCTGCGGCCGCAGCGCTTCCCCACGCTGGGTCGCGTGCGTTTCACGCGACGTTGGCCAGCTTTGTGACGACCAGGCGTATAAAGCGCCGAGCGCGGCGAGGACGAGAACACCCACGGCGAGCGCTGCCTGTGCGAGGCTCTTCGGCTGCGGCGCGGCCTGCGGTTGTTTGCGGGTGCTCGATTTGCCGGCGAGCGGAACTTCAAATTCGCTGACCGCGGCGGTGGCCATCTTCAGGCTGACCCTCGTGCGGCCTGCCGCGAAGCCGAACAGCAAAGCGTTGTGGCAGAGCACATTTGCGCGGCGCGGGATTCCACTGCTGTGCCGCACCAGGTGTTTGAGCGCGGCCGCAGCGAATATCTTTTTTGCCGTGCCGCCCTTGGTCCGCAGACGGCTGTCGATATAGTCGAGCATCTCATCAGGCTCGAGCGGCGTAAGCCGCGCGCGCGAGCCGATTCGGTCGTTGAGCGCGGCCATCCGCGGCTCCGCCAGGCGCTCGGTCAGCTCCGGTTGGCCCACGAAGACGATTTGCAAGCGGCGCTCGGCGCCCGTGTCGAGATTGGAGAGCAGTCTGAATTCTTCCAACGTCTCATCCGCGAGGTCCTGGGCTTCGTCGATGATTATCGCGAGGCGCTCGCCGGGCGTAAGATCGTCGAGCAGCTGTCGGAAAGTCTCGCTCAACTCAAGCCTCGATTGGCCGGCTGCAGCGCGGAAAAGCTGCGCCAGTATCACCTGCATCATCTGCTCGAAGTCCAGTTTCGGGCTGGAGATATAGGCGTTGCGGACGTTGGCGTAGCATCGCGCCAGGATCGAGCAGACCAGCGTGGTTTTGCCGATCCCGCTTTCGCCCACCAGCAGCGTGAACCCGGTCGGTTCGTGGAGCAGGCTCCACTCCAGCGCGGCCAGACCCTCTCGATGGGTCTTGCTCAGGTAGAGCGCGCCCGGCATCGGTGTGAACTGGAACGGCGGGCCGCTCAGTTTGAAGTGCTGATGGTACATCGCGCCGCTCTTTATGCCTCGTTGCGAAGGACCGCGATGGTGGAGATGCCGCTCTCTTCCTCGACCGCGGCGGCGGAATAGAGCCTCGGATCCCTCTCTTCTTCCCACCATGCGGCGGCAAAGCCTGTGACGAAGGCCAAAACGGCGCCGGCCAGGAGATTCAGCCAGATGACCGGGAAGACCGGACTCAGCGGATAGGTGGGCGCCTGCGCCAGGCTGACGTTCAGAATTTTGTTCAGGTTGAGACCCTGCGCCGCGCGCGCCTCTTCGCTCTTGCGCACGTACGCGAGGTAGGCGTCCTTGTCGTTCGTCACCTGCCGCTGCAGCCGGTCGATCTCGACGCCGTTATTGACCATATCGGTAAGCTGCGCGTTCATCGTTTGGGCCTGTTTGCCGAGCACCTCGTGGCTGGCCTGGAGCGAAGCGGCGTTGGCCTGTGCCTGCTCAAGGTTCTGGTCGAGAGTGACCCAGACCGGGTTGAGGTCGGTGCTGGCCTCCTGCACCTCGAGATGGTCTTCGCGGTTGAGGATGCGATGCGCCGCGGCGAGTTTCGCGTCGATCTCGGTAATCCGCTTGCTGGTGGGCTGGTAGCGGCTGAGCAGGTCGGCGCGTTCGGCCTCAAGCTGCATCACCTCGGGTTTGATTTGCTGCAGCGCGAGGTTCTGGACCGAGCGTGTCTCCTTGTTGATCCGTTGCGGCGTACCCTGGAGTTCTTTGGTCAAAGAGGCGACCTGCTGCTGAGCCGAGGCGAGGTCGGTTGAATTCTTGGCCTCCTGTATCTGCAGGTCGGAGAGCCGCGTCACCAGCGCCTGCTTCTGATCGGACAGGCTGGTTATTCCCGTCTTGACCTCGAACTGGCGCAGCCTTTCCTCCGAATCGTTGAGCCGCTGATTGAGCTGCTGTGCCTGCTGGTCGAAAAAGTGTTCCGCTTCGGGGTCGTTCGAAAGGCCGGCATGATATTCCTCGTACTGGGTAATCAGCCGCGACAGAAAGTCGTGAGCCCAGCGAGGGTTGCGCGCATTGAAATCGATTTCGATGACGTTGGAGCGTTTGATTACCGAAACGCCGACATGACGCTCGAGCTTGAGCGCCCATTGATCACGCGGGTCGACGGACGGCGAATCGTGCAGCAGCCGGTAGCCGGCGCTCGGCAGTTGCATGGCCAGGCCGAAGGTGTCCTGCAGCAGTCCCGAACCCATGCTGTCATACGGCAGCGGGAGCCCTCCGATCGCCAGCTTGATCAGATGAATGCTGGTCAGCAGTTCGACTTCGGAATTCAGATCCTGCTCGCTCACGGGGTTGGTGAAGATGGCGGGATTCTGCGAAGACTCTGTTTGCAGATCGGGTGAGACCAGCAGCTGCGCGCGATTATTCTGGACAAAGATCTTGGCCGTGGACCGATAGGTCGCCGGCCATAGAAAAGTGCCGAGCACTACCAGCCCGAAGACGATCCCGGCGGTCTCCAGGAACGCGTTTTTGCGCCGGAACAGGACCTCTATCCAATAATTGAAATCGCGCTTTGCCATAGCCGTACCACTCCTCCGGGCAAATTCCCCTCTACGCTTGCGCGCGGGTCAGATCCCCGGTGTCAGCGAGAGATATGGCTCGACCGGCAGCAGGCCGCGGATGTACTGCTGGACGAACAGATCCATGTTCGCGATCCTGCTGCGCGGCACTACCAATACGTCGTATGGCATCAGCGCGGCGTCCTCGCCCTTGTCCGGATTATCGACCGCGCTCGCCAGATCGAGCCGTTCTCCCGTCGGCCGGCCGCACGCGTCGCGCCGGATCAGCACCACGCTGTTGTTCGCCGCGTCCGAGGTCACTCCGCCCGCGTCGGCCAGCGCCTGCAAAGCCGTCATTCCGGGTTCCAGCGGAAACGCGCCTGGATGGTTGACCTGGCCCTGCACATAAACCTGGCGTCCCGGCATGTTCTTCACGATCACCGCAGCGTCGGGCGAGCGGAGCTCGGTCAGGTAGGCCTTGTCGAGATTTGCGGCCAGCTGCGACGGCGTCAGACCCGCCGCCGGCACCGACCCGATCAACCGCAGCGTTATATGGCCGTCGGGACTCACTGGGACTTCGTCGTTGAATTCGGGATTGAGATAGAAATTTATCGCCAACTGATCACCGGACTGTATGTGATAGCTCTGCGGGTCGTTCGACGCTTGAAGCGCACCGGCGCTCAGGCATTGCTCCGGCGACATGTTTGATGCTTGAAAAACGTTCTTGACGTCGCCCCGGGAAGCCGAGGCCGCGCATCCGGCGATGACGAGCGCGCACAATGCGAGACGCAGGCACCCTCGCGAAGGTGTCAGCAGCATCCGGTGAGATCCTTTGCTGCCTCCGTTAACGCACGCTTTGTCGCGCTGCGAATCAGAGCTGCAATGCAAAGAGGGCGACCCCATCATTGTGCTCTCCCTATGGCTAACGTCATCGTCGTGCTCGCGTCGTGGTATTCCCATGCTTTCGGTAATTGACGCTTCACGCAGGTCGTGGGTTTATCAAGGCAAGCCTCATGCCGCTGCGCAGCGATTGAACCAGGCACGTTTTTCGGGGATGTCGCGGAAAAGTCCGGTAAAAATCACACGGCGCGGAGCAACTTTTTCCCCCGGCGATTTCTAGCTGATAAATACGGCACGCGCCTGAGCGCGATCGGGCATCGGCGCAATCTTCGTCACGCTTGAGATGTAACGTGATGCCTGCTGAAGTCGTCTTTCCCGTAATGTGAAGAGGCTTTCCGAAACCTGGCGAAGATGCTCGGCAACGTATCGCGCGACACGTTTTATTTATTTCGTTTTGTCCGTGCCCTTGCCACTATCTCCGACGTAAAGCTCGAATCAAAGCAACGTTGATTCCTTCGCCAGCAACCTTTTCTTCCGTGCCGCGTCTACTCAGGCGGCGCCGGCGCCTGCACCGGCAAAGCGTCGCCGGCCGGCGGCGGCCCCAGCGTGCAGTCGCGCGAACCGTGGGAGCTTCGATGCCCCGCCCCCGCCAGCTGGTCATAGAAAAAATCTGCCATCACCTCTAGAAGGTGGAGACGCCCGACGCGCTGCCGCCTGAGGTCCTGGCAAGTGCGCGTGCCCTGCTCGATTCGCAAGCCTGATGGACCCTGGGTGACTAAGCCGGGCATGATGCCGGGCCGCCCGAACGTTCCAAGCAATCTCAATCACAGCCAGCGGCCCGATGAACCTCTGCGGAAGGGAGTAACGACCATGAGCAAGTTCCGCGGTCTCTCAGTAGGGGTGCTTGGGAAACCGCTCGGTCCTGTCGGAGATATCTTCATGGACTTTTCTGCGCTTCATTTGGCGCCGAAAGACCTGCTACGCGGCAGTCAACTCTTCGGCGCTCTTGAAGCTATCAGAGCTCAGCTCCGCAGGCACTCGGCCTGCCAGAAAATAGAGTACATCTGCATCCATTTTGAGAAGCTTGGCGAGTTGCTCGAGGACTTCATCGGACGGCTTGCGGCGCGTTGCAAGGTATACACTGTGCCCGCTTGGCCAACGAAAATCGTCACGCTTGCAGGTGCGAGAGCGAATATCCGCCGCGACGAAACGGACGAGAGAGGTTCTTAGCTAAATGTTCCCGCCGTTTGAGGCGAGCATCGATTTCAGTCTCCCTTCCTCATCGGGGATCAATTTGAAACCGCTCCGAAACCCTTGAAAAATCGAAGCTTTGCAGGCTGAATCTTGTGGATACTCCTCGCAAGGGTCCCGTTTGCATGATAACGGCCTCGGTTTGCAAAGATCACAGAATTGCTGGTTTCTATTTGTTATCAAGGGACCAGGATTGTTGAGTCATAATAAATGGGTTGGGAGTGACACTGATCGCGCCAGGAAAAGGTAATCGAGAGCAATGATCAGCACTACGACCAGCGCTAGCGTAGCTGCCATCGTCGCGGTCATCATGACATGCATGCCGAAGTGTTCGAAGCCGAAGAGATAAGTGTAGCCGGTAGTGATCGCGGCTCCGAAGAATACGATCCACCAGACTACGCCAGGAATATGCCCTTCGACAGCGGAGAGGCGGCTGCTGCGCGCCTGATAGAGCTGGTTCCAGCTCTTGAGAAGCTCGGCCTCGATAACCGCTTCGCCCAGGTTCTGCGGTCGGATTGTGGCGATCGCACTGTCGAGCTCACGCAGGGGTTTCCATCCTTGCTCGGGTACTTTGCCAGCCCTCTGGATCGGCCATTCAATATCGATGACCACGCTGACGTAACGGGCCACAGCATCTCGGATTTCTTTTCCCTTAGCCTGCGGTAGGCCCTGGGTATCGAGGTAGATGCTGCCAGCGAAGTCCGATTCCTTCTCCACGATATTGGACGCCTCGCTGAAGGACTCCCATGTAGCGATGGCGATGAAGGCCAGCAAGACCGCGTACAACACACCGATGACGGCGATGGTGAAGCCGGCAAGATCGTTGTGCGCCCGGCGCAATTTGACATGCACCAATCGGTGAAATATTAGTAGCCCGCCGCATGCGACGGCTGTAAAGCCCGCAACCAGGATGCTCCCCCACAGCCATGTTGGATTGTTGTAGATCCAATCGACAATCGTACTCTTCCCTCAATCGATAATTATCGATTTAATATTCGTATTCTAAAGTGGTCTTCTTGTTCGTGTCGATCTTATCGATGAATTGAAGATTCAACTAGTGAGATGTTTCGTAAATAGCAGTAACGTTAGGCTGCAGCCCGTACTCCTGCCAGATGCGATGGGCGGTGGCCACCGACAGACCGACCTCCACGGTCAACCGCCGCACCCTCCAGTGGGTCGCGGCCCTGGGCTTGCGCAGCACGCCGGATTAGCAACTATGTTGAAAGCGCGTTGCCCACAGGGTCCACCGTCGTCGTACATGGGGGCTCCTGCCGTGCGCGCGGCCCGGTCAACTGTTCGAGCCGCCGACCAGGGTTTTACGGTCTGCCACGCCCGCTACCATCTTGATACGCCGATCTGCAGATACAAGGTGTTTGACCAGGGACAACCGGACGCAAAAGCCTTCGCAATGCGTGTTCCTGGCCGCCGACCGAATAAATTTGCGGAGCACAGGCGAAGCGATCGGCCGTGGTTCGCGTCGAAAGCCAGTCCGCCTGCTCGCCGTGCAGAAAACTCTAATGAAAGAGGGGCTGTAGTTGGCCGTCGTTCCCGATTGCATAAGCGCTCACTTCATTGGCATCGACATTGGTCACGTAGAGAACGTTGCCGTTCGGGGTTACCGCAATAGCCTTCGGGCGTGGGGCAGCCAGCGTCTTTGGGCCTGGCAGCGCCAGGAGTGTTCCATCCGCACCAATACTGTACCCCCAAATTTCATTGCTGTTGAAATTCGTCACATAGGCGAATCTTCCGCGTGAATCGATCGCGATCCCGAGTGGGTTCAGGCCCGTTGCCACCGGCGATCCCGCGAGCGTGCGCGTTGCGCCGGTTTGTTGGTCCAGCGCCAATTCCGAAATCGTACCGTCGCCGGCATTGACCGTATAGATGAACCCGCCGCTCGGCGCTATCGCCAGAGCGCTCGGCTGAAATCCGGTCTGGCTCTGGCCAATCTGAGTGAGCTGTCCGGTTTGCGCTCCGATAAGGTAGGTCGTCAGAGTTGAGTTGGCGGCGCTCAGTACGTGAACGTATCTGCCACGTGGATTCGCGGCAATCGCAACCGGTGCGCTGCCGATGGTAATCGGCGAGCCTGCAATTCGGCTCAACGTGCCAGCCGACTGGTCGATGCGAAATGCTGAGAGGCTGTTGTCGATCGCGCTCGTAACATAGAGGAAATTGCCGGTCGCGTCGGCGCTGACCCCGACCGGGCTGAATCCTGCGGGGCTCGGCGCCCCGGCTTGAGTCAGCGTGCCCGCAGCGGAAATCGCGTAGCCGGACACATTCTGTCCTCCGGAACTCGCGACATAAAGAAACCGGCCGTTGCTCGTGACGCACAGTGCCATCGGATGAAGTCCGGTCTGGAACGGGCTTCCAGCGACTGCCACAAGGCCGCCAGTCGATTTGACTGTGAAAGCCGAGACAGTGCCGTCGAGTAGGTTTGCAGCGTAAAGGTTGCTGCCGCCCGGCGTTATCGCGATCGCAACCGGCTCGCCACCGGAGAGAAATTGAGTCCCTGCAGGGCCAGGAGCCTCCCCGGTGGCCAGGCGCTCGGGTGTGACATTTGTAACCGACGGCACGCCGCATCCCGCGATGAGCATGATCGCGATAATCGCCGCTGCTTGGGACGTCGCCCATACTCGTGGGATAGAACTATTCATTGGTCTGAAGACGCCGTGCGTTGCGTAATGGCGGTACCATTAAATTCAGATGCGCGGTTTTTCAGCAAGCTGACCTTTGGTCGTATTTGGCGACCGACCTGGTAGTCTCCCCTGAGACTGGACGAGCGGCGACATGTTCGTTGGGGAAGCCCTCGCTGCCAGTCGTTCTATTTGTGCCGCTGACGGCTTCCAAGCGGCCAGACCATCTGAATCATCGAGAACAAAAAGGCTGTGGTCAGCCCAAATAACATCATCCCGTTCAGCGCCTCCAGGGCGCCCATCAATTGCCAGTGCGCCTTGAGAAACAAATTCGCGTGGCCATAGCTCGTCAGCGCGCTAAGCGAATAGAGCATCGCTAGCTTGTTATCCGGCAGCGCACCCAAAAGCCGATACGCTGCAGCCCAGGCAGCCGCTTCCACTCCGAGCAGAAGGGTGGCCATTAGGGCGGCGACGCTCATGGCCACCGCGAACCTGGGCATGAAACCTCGACGCTCGGCGGAATCGCTTAGTACATGCACGACCCGCCCGTTGATAATCGCCAGGCCGCACACGTGGATGACGACGGTGAGCACGATGAGCGGGAGAGCCCACGCCCAGTTGGCGCTCCAAGTGGTCGGTTCAACCGGAATCATCATTTTTGCGAGGTCCGCCTGGACCTGTGTGGTGCCGACCGTTACAAAACACCCGGTCTGCTACTCCTTTGCGCAATGAGCGGGCTCCACGGATCGCTTGAACCTGCACTCTTATTGAGCTGCTTGCGGCTCCGCGACGACATTGGTGACCTTGGTTCGCGAATCTTCGGTTCGCAACCGCCTCCTCGGCCATTCAATTCGTGATAGCCAGTTCGGCCTCCACAGGCAACTCGACTTCCATCGTGGCTCCGTCGCTGCAATTGCGTGTTATCAAAATCCGGCCGCCGTGGTTCTCGACAATTGACCGCACGATCGCGAGGCCCATTCCCATGCCCCCGGATTTGGTGGTGAAGAAGGCGTCGAAAAGGCGCGGCACGATCTCGCGATCGATACCCTTACCGGTGTCTCTCACCGCGATGTGGACGCGGCCATCTTCGCTCTTGCACGCTATTTCAACTTCCCGCGGCCCGGCGCCCTTCTCGCACACGGCATCGAAAGCGTTCACCGCCAGGTTCATCAGTGCTTGAAGAAGCTGCGTACGGTTGCCAAGCATCTTTGGCAGAGAAGCCGGCAGACTTAGCCTAAGCAGTACGCTTCTGCGCGCGGCGTCGGGAGCGAGAATGCGCTCTGCATCGAGCAGAACCTGCTTGAGATCGGTTCGTTCCATCCGCGTATCGCCCCTTTCAAAGAGGCCTCGAACGTTGCGGATGATTTCGATCGCTCGCGAGTTATCGCTGATGATATCCTCGATCGCACTGTCGATCTCGGACAGATCCGGATTTGTCACGGCGAGCAGCCGCCGCATCGCCTGCGCGTTGCTCAAGATTCCACCCAGCGGCTGATTGAGTTCATGCGCAAGTGATGCGGTCAGTTCTCCCATCATCGCGGCACGCGATGCCAGGCGCATCTCATCCTGGAGTTGACTGAGCGCGTGAGCACTCTGGCGGAGTTCATCTTCGGCTTTTTTGCGCTCGCGGTTTTCATCTTGCAGGTCGCTGTGCAACTGAGCGTTTTTGAGCGAGATCGCGGCTTGCGAGGCAATTAATTCAAGTATCGCCAGTCGATCCCGCGTGAAGACTCCGGACGTCAGGTTATTCTCAAGATAGAGCACACCGATCAATTCGCGCTGCTTTAGCAGCGGCAGGCAGAGGATGGACAGCGGGCAGTTCAGCTGTAGATATTCATCCTCAGAGAACTGATTTACCGAAGAAGTATCGTTGAGAATCACGTTCTCCAGCGTTCGTACTACGGACCGAAGAACTCTTTCGGGGTACGCAGACAGCCCGGCCAGCGAGCGGTCGAGCCTAACCTGAACCCGATCGCCGGACGTCGTGGCTTCGGCGACGACCTGACACTCCGACGCCCTGGTCAAGAATAAGAGACCCTGGGTGGCGCCCGCATGTTCGAGAGCACTGACCATCAGCGCTTCGATCAGTTTCTCGAGATCGATCTCACGGGACACCTTCCGCAAAGCCTTGACCACCGTTGTAAGATCGAGTCCCTGAATTGACAGACCTGTCGTGGCACTCGCATCCGGCGTCGCTTGCTCTTCGAGTCCGGGGTACAGCCGGTCCAGTTGCTCCAGCTTGGCGAAGGCTCCCCACCGCATATAACAGGAGCGCGCGTTGCAGAGATAAGCGCGACCGATCGTCTCCCAGCTGCGCCTCAGAAAAAACCTACCTGCAGCTTCGTTGGCCAAAGCCTCATTGTGGGTGAAACCATTCATTCGTGCGCATCGAATGGCCTGCTCGTAGAGGTGTATCGCGTCGAGGTCCCTGCCGTCGATTCTGGCAACCTCGGCCGAAACCAGGGAATATTTGTCAAGAAAGGTGGGCGGATAGCTCTCCCCCCACTCTTTAAGCCGCTCCAAGTGCTCGTTGAGCGCCTCGCGCCACTCGGTGTGACGGTCAGACGGCGAGGTGTCAAAGACCGCGGCGATCGCGAGCGCTGTATAGTAGTGGTAGTCGAGCAACTGGATACAGCCGATCGCAGCCGACAGCACCCCGTTTGCCTGCTCGGCGGCCGCGATGGCGGCTTCATAGTCGCCCATGATGTATCGCGCCTGTAAATTCAGGATCCGGTACCAACAGAGTATTGTCCGATCATCGGCGCCAAGCTGCGACACGAAGGTCGCCTCGTCGAAATACGTGTTGCTCAACGTGGAGAATGTCGACCTTCGCCCTTGCAGGCTCTGGATGAACTGTTGCTGGCTTAGCACACGGTTCACGTACCCGCGGGACTTGGCTCTCCGCACGAAGTCGAGAGCCTTTTCAGACTCACGCCACACGTCGTCGAGGCGATCTCCTCGCGCGAGCAGATCCGTTACCGTCCAATCGCAGCAGTAGCAAGCATAAGTAAGATCGCCGCTTTCGATTGCAGCTCGGAACGCGGCTTGGACGAAATCGAGTGCGGTCGAGACGGGCTGGGTCCAAATCGCAGCCCATGCCATGGTCATGTAGACCTTCGCCTTGTAGGGGACGAAACCGTGCCGCTCTACCAGATCAACGCCGAGCTTTGCGAAACGGTAACCATCAGCGTACCGATGGAAGGCCGCTCCGAGGATAAACCCAAAATACGCGTAGCTGTGTGCCGAAGCATCAGTTGTTCCGTACTTCAAGCTCAAATTTACAGAGAGGCAGATGCACAGGTAGAACAGATTGATATCGACGGAGAAGGCTGAGGAATGGAGGACAGACAGCACGCCCATGGCCGCCTGCATCGCCGGATCAGTCATGGATGGCAGGTCGACCAGGCTCTCAATGGATCGCTGGCCCAGATTCCGCCAGACCGCCTCATATTCGGTCTTGACGCGTTCCCAGACGGGGCGCGAGGAGAGCTGTATACCGAGAACATGCAGGCACTCGAGCGCGCTGTCCACCGCCTTGGTATGCTCCGATTTCATGATGTGAAGGTCGATCCTGAGGCGATAAGCTGTTGCCCGATTGGCTGTTGAGTTCGCTTTCTTGAGAAGCTGCGAAACGAGGGTTTCCGCCGCCTCGAAGTTGCCGCGTAGGAACTCACATTCTGCGCGTAGTACTCTCAGAGCGAACGCCAGCTCGTACGCGCTATCCCGGTCCTCATCACTCAGCAGCGACATTCCGACAGACGTGTAGGTGCAAGCCGCGGCGTAAGCTGTCGAGCCCCGTGCCTTTCTTGCTGCGAGGAGGTTAAGTTCGGCTACCCGAGATTTTTCGTTCGAGTCGGAGATTAGTGCGGTTCCACGATTGAGCTGGTTAATGAGGTTGAATATACGCTCGGCAATTTTGTCGGCCGGTGTCGCGGCGATGAGCAGGCGACCAATCTGCAGATGGACGTGTGCGCGGTCCTCTTCAGGGATCAGCGAATAGGCGGCTTCTTGGACGCGGTCGTGGACAAACTCGTACGAATCGCCTGAAAGTATAACGAACCCCTGCCGCACGGCTTCGCTCACACCCGAGTGCGTCTCTTCCTCTGACCGCCCCTGAACGACAGCCAGAGTGGCGGCGTTCGCCCTGTTTCCCAGACAAGCCAGTTTTTTGAGGACCTCACGAGTATTGTCGGGGAGTCGATTCAACTTCCCGAGCATCAGGTCGACCACATTGTCGGTGCTTCTGTGGGCGCGAATGCGATCCACGTCCCATCGCCAAGTCGCTATGCTCGGATCGAATTCGAGGAGGCGCTCCTCGGCCAACGCGGTCAGGAACTGGGCCACAAACAAAGGACTACCCGCGGTCTTTTCATGCACCAGTCGCGCGAGCGACTCTGTCAGCGCAGGTTCCTGATGGACGGTATCGGCGACCAGCCGGCCAAGGTCATCAAGCGAGAGCGGCGACAGCTCGATCTTAACCAACCGCGCTTTGCTCCCGCGTAACGCATCCAGCATCAGCGCCAACGGATGGGAAGCGTTAACCTCGTTATCGCGGTAGGCACCAACGAGCAATAGGTGAGGGACTTCCACCTGCACAATCAAGTGCTCGAGAAGCTTAAGTGTCGCAGGATCAAGCCATTGCAGATCATCCAGAAAGAGTACGAGCGGATGATCTGGCCGCGCAAAGACTCCAATAAAAGCTCGAACCAGGAGATGGAACCGGTTCTCAGCCTCGTGCGCAGTGAGTTCCGGCACGGATCGTTGCTTGCCGATTACCAGCTCCAGCTCTGGAACCAGATTAATCAGGAGCTGCCCATTCGTCTGCAGCGCCCCTATAAGTGCGTCGCGCCACATTTCGAACTCGACGGTGGCACAGCTGAGCACCTGGCGAATCAGGCTTTGGAAAGCCTGCGCGAAAGTTGCATAGGGGATTTCGCGCTTGTACTGGTCGAGCTTGCCTGAAACGAAAATGCCGTGGGTTGGCACGATCGCCCTTTGCAGCTCGTTAACGATCGACGACTTGCCAATGCCAGAGTACCCTGAAACCAAAACGAACTCCGGCGTACCGCTAGCTACAACCCGATCGAATGCCTCGACCAGAATCGCTCGTTCTCGGTCGCGTCCATAGAGCTTCTCCGGGACCGCCAACCGATCCGACACGTCGGCTCTGCCGAGTACGAACGGTTCAACGTGTCCAACGGCGTTCAAAGCCTTCAGGCAGCTTGCGAGATCAGCTCGCAGGCCCGCCGCGGTCTCGTAACGCTCCTCCGGGCTCTTGGCCAGAAGCTTCAGGACTATGGCCGATAGTGCCTCAGGAACTTCTTTCCTTCGCTCATGCGGCGATGCCGGCTGCCGCGCGATGTGACAATGGACCCATTCGAGAGGGTCGGAGGCAACGAAAGGCAAAGTGCCGGTGAGCATTTGATAGAGAATGACTCCGAGCGAATAGAGGTCGCTGCGAGTGTCTATTGACCGGTTCATGCGTCCGGTTTGCTCTGGAGCCATGTAGGCAAGAGTGGCCCCAACGGTCGCCGAGGGCTCGGGCGCCTGTGGTTGGCGCAATGGGCCGGTCGCGACGCCGAAGCCGGTAAGCCAAACCTTGCCCGACGCTGCATTTACCAGGATGTTGGCGGGTCTTATGTCTCTGTGCACGATGCGCCGCTCGTGCATTGCGGCTAGGGCCGTTGTCAACCCGATCGCGATTCGCAGAAATTGTCTTAGGTCGAACGGACGCTCGAGTAGCTGATCGAGCGGTTCTCCGCCCGGGTCTTTGCGCACCAATATCGTGCGCCCCCCGTCGTGAGCCAGAGCGATGGGCATCGCCGCCCATGCGGAGTCGAGCTCAGCGCGCAGTGCGTACTCATGCTCGATGCGCTTAAGAATATGTTGCGGAAGGTTCTCCGAAGCGGGAGCAAACAGGAGGACGCGTCGGCGACTCGCGGGCTCGCGGGCGCGATATAGAATAAACTGCGGATCTTTGCTCAGCCTTTCCAGGGCGTAGGCTGAAAATCCTCCCCCAACGCTCATAAGCTTCTCTCCGTGACAGTGGGAGCGAGCGTCAGTGCTCTCCCGCGTCCGCACAGCAAGGGGCATTATGGTCGTCGCGCAGCTTTCCCTCGCACGGATGGGCTGGGGGAAATGGCGCTAGTGCGCCGCAATTCTTATCACTTGGGCAGATTAATTAGAAGGCGGCAATAAGTAACCTGACTGTCACACAACCGTAACTACAGGTCTTACGCCACGTCTGCTGCAATTTCGTGTCGTCCCGCCTGCCCTAGCACCCCGGACCTAGGCCTTTGGTCCAAATTGCCAGAAGGGGGCGGCGCATTGGCCTAAAGTCCAACTATCAATTCCGAACAAACCCGCTAAGTTCTCAGCGAGACGCCAGAAAGTCCCCTATTCGGATGGCGAGAGCAAGCGGACATGATGACCAACTCGTTCTCGTTCGCCTTGGTTTCCATGATGCTCGCAGCACTCATAACGATTGATAGCAAAGCTCTCGCAGCTGATGGGGTGATCGCGCCTTCGAATCAAGCCACGGTTGACGCGCCGGCCTCTGCCACAAGCAAGGGACCGCCGTCTGCGTTGCAACCGCAAACGGCCAGTTCTCATGTGGACCCGGAAGCCGAGAAGATCCTGCGTGGCGCGTGCTCGACGCTCGCCGAAGCCAAATCGTTCACCTTGCATGCCGAGATAGCTTTTGACCAGGTGCTGCTACCCACCCGATTGAAGCTGCAGTTTGCCGCCGCCGCAGACTACGCAGTAAAGAAGCCCAACCAGCTGGCTCTCGATTATGCAAGTGATCTGGGCACCAAGTCTCTCTGGTACAACGGCACCAACCAGAAGGCGAGCGGATAAATAGGCGAGGTACGGCGTCCACGGTGCGAAGCAGGCAAGTTGGAGCGCGCAGCTGCAGTGTCCAAACAGTCGAAGGCACGACGAGTAAAAGCCGTCGGATCGATCGCAAAGCATACCAGGGCTACGGTCCTGCTGGTGGACGACGACTTATCTTTTCTACCCGCCGCGGCCAGGTTGATTCGATCCGCCGGTTTCACCGTTATGAGCTTCGATCGGCCGAGCGCTTTGCTCGCTAGTGACATCCCGAAGACCAATGCATGCATGGTAGTGGACGTCCACATGCCAGAAATGAATGGTGTCGAACTGATCGGTGTGTTGAATGAATCGCAGCGTGGCTTGCCGGTGATCATGATCAGCGGCCGTAACGACGCCGAAACAAAGCGGCTGATCGACCGGTCACATCCAGTGGCAGCGCTGTTCAAGCCTATAGATGAGAAAGCCTTGTTCGAGGCGATAGATTGCGCGCTGGCACTGTCGAAAGATTCTCTTGTGTGATGCCTTCACCGACTACTATGGCCAGCAAAGCTGCATGGCCAGACGCGCCGCGTTCATCACGGGCCAGAACCCAATGCGGTATTTCGGGTAGAGGACCCAACTATCGCGGAATTGCTCAAGTCCTTGGGTTACGCCATCGGGCAGTTCGGCAAAAATCATCTAGCATCAAGGGTGTTGAAAAGCGCGGTTCCATCGACAATGTCTCAATGGCCATAACCCCGCCTCTATTCGGCGTCATCACCTCACTTCTCGAAAGCAAAAATGTGCTTCCAGTCCTTTTTCATGCTGATGACGGTCCAGCCTTTGGACTTGGCCTCGTCGTACAGCGCCTGAGAGAACGTACCAACCTTGCTATCCGGCAGACCGGCAGCGGGACCGTACGCGTACTCGCGTTCTGGATCGTCATGCAAGACCAGCATCATCAATCGCGCACCGTTCCCCGCCTGGGTCCACTCAAGCATCTGCTGATCGCCGGTCGAGTTGCCGAACGCGGCATATGGCCGCTTGCCGATAAACAGGTTGATCCCGATCGGCTTGCCTGTCTTGTCGTCGATGAAAAATACTTTGGGCTCCCGCATTAGTACCGGTTTGCCATCCTGATACTCGTACCTGGTCAGGATACTCGATCCCACGACCTGCTCTTGCGGGACGCCGTAGACATGCTGACTATATACGCGAACGAACTCCTGGCCGCCGCCCGTGACTATGTAGGTCTTGAATCCGTTGGCACGCAAGAAATCCATGACCTCAAGCATCGGCTGGTAGACGAGTTCTGTGTAAGGCTGATGAAACCTGGGGTCCTTGGCCGTTGCCAGCCATTGCTTCACAAGTTTCTGGAATGCTTCGGTGGTCATCCCAGTGTGAGTGGCCGCGAGAATAACCTCCCAATCCGATTCAGAGAACTTGGCCATCGCCTCACGATCGTTCGTGAGAACGGCCTTGAACGGTTCGTGTTGTGTCCATTCGGGATGCTGGGGAGCAAGTTCGTGCACACGGGTTAGCGCGAACATGGCCTGAGTATACAAAGGGTGTTCGACCCAGAGCGTCCCGGTCAAACGACCGCACTGATTCCATAGGACTTTCGTCCTCGGAGAAACGTGGTGCGAGGGTCGAGCGCCGAGCCACCCCGCCGCCGCTCATTCTGTGCCAGGTGTGCTGAGAATCGCAAAGCTCTGTCCCAGCGGATGAATCGAGTCGCCAGCGAGCTGCGCCTGTCACGGCCCAACTTGGCAGAAACCCGCCCGCAACCTCAATACTCACCTCGTCATCTCACCAGACCAAGCCAAGCTCGTGATTCAACCCTTTGATCAATACCCTGCTAAAGCCGCATTGCTGCACTCAGCCTAGCGATCTTGGGTCGAATTGCTGCACGGCCGGGAATAATTGGTCGTCTCCCTGTCACCAGTGAGACAGGCCGCTTCCCCTCAAGAATTGCGAGGTTCTTGCGAGCCGCGCTGTAGTAGGGTGCGTCTTGAAGCATGGCATGCCATTGGCTGAAGGCTTTCGCGGTCTTTCCCTGTCGAGCGTAAATGACGCCCAGCATGTTTCGGGCATCCAGCTCTGTAGGATCCGAGCGTAGCGCCGCCCGCATCTCTTGCTCCGCTTCGGTCAACATGTCGCGGCGCTCATAGACCAGGCCTAGATTGAAGTGCGGCTCGGGTCGGCTCGGGTTGAGTCCAACGGCCAGCCGCAACTCGTTCGTCGCCGACTCCAGGTTTCCGCCATCGAGCAAGGCGAGTCCCATGTTCAGAAAAAAGTCCCAGCGCGAGAGTCCAAGCGCAGAGGCGCGCCGGTACTCTCTGAGCTCCTGTGTTTTGTCGCCTACCATTCCTTCAGCAAAGCCCAAATGATAGTGAGCGAGCGCATTGGTCGGATTTTTCCGCAGAAACTCCCCGTGAAGACGAATCGCTTCAGGATAGTTCTCTGCTGCAAGGAAGCGATCGGCGGCGGCATCGCAGATCGATTCGTCGACTGGATTGGCAACGACACCTGTCGGCTGCCAGAGGCACATGAGCAGCACTGCAATGGTGGCAGCTACCCGCTGTGAGCCTTTTGTATTCATCCGCTCAGAGTAGCGAGCGCCCTAATCAGGTCTTCTCGTCGGTCGGGTTCGAGAAAGAGGATTCTTCGCTCAAGTCCAGTCGCAGTCTATTGCACCAAAGGCTTATGGACCAAAGGCCAATTTCATCACCTGATGCAGAAGCGGATATTGTGCTTCGTAAACGTTCGCGAGAAGAACGAACTCGGTGAAGAAATGCGCAACTCGCTAACAACATTGGGTCTCGGTGCACAGATACTGATTCAATTTGCGCTGCTTGGCTGCAGTGCGCGGACTCCGGCCAACGAGTCCGCACGCACCGGCTGTGAACTTGACCTTAGCGTCGTATGTGCAAGAGCAATCGAACACTACGCCGCAGGGGAAGCAGTGCACTCCACTCAGCGCGAATCGTCGAATGGAGCGCATCTGGTACCTCTTTCCGTTCCTGTCGCGCTAACGGGCAGAGACATGACCGCCGACGTGGACTGCTACGTAAGCATCGAATCCGATAAGCCTTGGATCGTCTATGCGTACGAGACCGTGCTGCCCGAGTCGTCAAGAGCGACGGGCATTTTGCGCGATCAAGAGTTTTGCGCGAATGCACCTATCGAGCGAAGACTCGTTTCAGACTAGTCGCTGTCGATGCCAGCGAATAGGAAGCGCAGAGCAAATAGAAGTTGCCGCCCGATGGCAACGCCAGGCGCCAGCGGGCCCAAAACGATCCTCGCAGTTATTGGCCCCTCACCCATAGCCAACAGACCGTAAAAGCCCGCGGATCAAGAGTTTTCGCGAACGGCGACAATGTCTTAATGAGTCTTTCACTGTTTTTTGTGAACAGCATGTGAAGCGCTGCGCAACTCTATCCTTTGAAATGCGTCTCGGCTATAAGAACGCAAAGTGGGCTGGATTACCATTCCGTCCACACCGTCATTCGAAGGATACGCACGACCGCGGATCAACTTTGTCTCCAGAAAGGTGCAAGCGCATGATCGTCGAGACTCACGGGAGCCGAATGTAGGCGCTCTGCAATCCCGATCGCAGAGCGGTTCTGATAATCGAGCTGCCAGTGCAAGAACATGCAGAAAGCCGCAAATGACGCCACTTCCGGAGGCCTCGTGCGCGCCTCGATCAAAGTGGCAATTATCGACGACGAAGCGCGGACGCTCCGCTCTCTTGCGCGTCTGATGAGGTCGGCAGGCATCGAGGCCATTACCTTCTCATCGCCGTACGAGTTTCTCAACAATTCCGCACGCGAAGAAGTCGACTGCGCAGTTACCGACCTTCGAATGCCCGGTATCGACGGCCTTAAACTACAGCAAGAGCTGAAAGAGACCTCTCCTCATCTCTCGCTGGTCTTCATTACTGGTCATGGCAACGTCCCGGCTGGTGTCACAGCTATGAAGGGCGGAGCGGTGGACTTCCTGGAGAAGCCTGTTGACAGCGACGCGCTGCTTGCGGCGATACTTCGTGCCGCCGAGCAGAGCCGCCGGTTGAAAGCCTCGCACGATGAAATTACTACTATAGAAGGGCGTTACGGTAGATTGACGCCGCGCGAGCGACAGATTTTCGCCTTGGTCGCGGAAGGCTCCCTCAACAAACAAGCTGCCTCGGACCTGGGCATCACCGAGAGAACCGTCAAAGTCCATCGTGCGCGGGTTATGGAAAAGATGGGCGCCGGATCGCTCGCCGAACTGGCACGCATGGCGGAACGGCTCGGCGCGCGCCGCACCGATGCGAAGACCTTTTCTTTTGACAGCTCGGGAGCTCGAGGGGTAACTAAGTCGACCGCACAGCGCGCGGGGCGAAAAGTCTAATATTTGCTTCGTTTGTTTTTTCCACGGCGCGAGCGCAGTTAATCGCTTCGAGCAGGATTCGCTCATCGATTCCGTCGCGCCGAAGCGCGCTCATGGCGATGCCAATGGCCGCGCCTGTCTGACGCTACCTCGATCGCGCCCCAACGGCTTCCAAAGACCGCCTCCGCTTGTGGTTGCGTCGAAGAATCCGCGAGTGATGCACCGACGGCGGACGCCGGGCTGCCAACTCGGCGATCGGCGGGATCTAAGCCGCTCTGTTAAGCAGCCCCGGTGAGCACCAACCGTGATCGAACTGCTGATGTTGCGGACGCTTGCCTGTTTCCGAATGGATGTATATTTGACAGTACCCAGTACAGCCTTCGCGGCCGCCGAAGTAAGACTCCTGATTGGACTAAAGACCATTGGCCTAAAGTCCAATAGCGGCAAACTCCTAAGAATGTTTAGGTTGGCACCGATGGTAAGAACTGTCAGTCAGCAGCATTCATCCATGGGGGAACGTAGATCGTGTGCAGAGAGCACTGGTCCCGGGAGTTTGAATGTAAAGTCGAGCTTCACTGATTCACGGAGCCTAGCGGGGGACAAATGATCCGTTGTAATTCGTCATCGCGCCGTGCTTCATGCTTTGGTGGTTATGCAGTGCTGGCGCTTGTATTCCTCGTTCCCCAAATGCTGTGGGCGCAGGGCAGCGGTCAGTTCGAACAGCCGCCGATTATAAATGTCACACAACTTTTGCCGGAGAGCGTGCTTTCAGGCCCCGGATTTCACGTTGAGCATATGGTGCCGACCGATGGTGCGATGGGCCAATACACTATAGTCGCTGACGCATCAGTATTTCTGTCCGACGCAGGGACGTATCGG
>DATJXN010000133.1 GCA_035500095.1 Candidatus Binataceae bacterium | reverse complement strand
AGGGCAAAGACTGCTCGGCTACAAGGAGCAGGAAGTACTGGGACGGTCTCCGCTCGACGTCTATGTTCCGCCGCAGGACCGCGCGCAGGCGCAAGCGATGATGGCGGAAGACCTTGCGACGATAAAACCGGACTCCGACGCGATGCGCGCGCTGGAAGTTGTGGTGCGGAAAAAGGATGGCACGCCGATCGAAGTATCGCTCGTCGCCTGTGCGATTCGGGATGCCGGCGGCAAGGTCATCGGTATGTCAACCATCCTGCGCGACGTTACCGAGCGCAGGCGCGCCGAACGCGAAATGGCAGCGCTGGCGACGGTCGTTAACTCCTCGCACGACGCGATTATCGGGTTCTCGCGCGAGATCAAGATCACGAGCTGGAACCCGGCCGCCGAGAACATCTACGGTTATCCGGCCAGGGAAGCGATCGGCCGGGGGTTCAATCTTTCGTTCCACCACCGGAGCTGCCGCGCGCGCTCGAGGCCGACCGGCGCCTGCTGGAAACCGGGGAGCCCATATCCTTCGAGCAGCGCGCGCAGCGCAAGGACGGGACCTGGTTCACCTCCCTGAT
Source organism: Candidatus Binataceae bacterium (assembly GCA_035500095.1). Classification (NCBI taxonomy): domain Bacteria; phylum Candidatus Binatota; class Binatia (SeqCode); order Binatales (SeqCode); family Binataceae (SeqCode); species Binataceae bacterium (SeqCode). Next base: position 17,259 of record DATJXN010000133.1, on the reverse strand, counting down.
CAGTGCTTTTCCCATCCGAGACCCGAGCGGAACGATTGTCGGGAGCGCGGGAATCGGGCGCGACATCACGCACCTCAAGGAAATCGAAAAGGACCTGCGCGAGGCGCGCGACTACACCCGCGGCCTTATCGAGTCCTCGATTGACGCGATGGTGGTGGTCGACCGCAACCTGCGCATCACCGACGCCAACGAACAACTCGCGAAGCTCACCGAGGTGCCCAAGCGAATCCTGATCGGCAGCCGCTTCGACAGTTATTTCACCGAGCCGCAACACGCCGTGACCGCGATCGAAACGACGCTCGCTGAGGGCTCGATAACCAACTTTGACCTCGTCTTGCGCGCGGTCAGCGGCAGGCAAATCCTGGGCTCCTTCAATGCATCGGTTTTCTCGGGCGAGGGCACGGTCTCGGGCATCTTCGGGGTGGCGCGCGACGTCACCGAGCAGCGCTCCATCCAGCACAAGCTCGCCGAAGAACGCCAATACAGCCGCAGCCTGGTCGAATTTTCTCCGGATGCGCTGCTCGTCACCAACTCTGACCTCATCTTGACCGATATCAACGAACAGTCGGGGCGTCTTACAGGTTACCGGCGCGACGATCTGGTGGGCGTCGCACTCGCCTCGATTTTTACCGAGCCCGAACGGATCCGGGAAGTCGTGCGGCGAGCACTCGAAACGGAGCTGGTGCGCGAAGCTGAAGCATGCCTGCTGACCAGGACCACCGAAGAGATTCCGGTGTCGCTGAACGCCTCGGTGTTCAAGAACGACGACGGCACCGTGCGCGGCGTGATCATCGGCGTGCGCGACATCAGCGAGCAAAAACGTGGCGAAAAGGAGCGATCGTTGCTTGCCTCGATCGTCGGCGCGTCGGGCGACGCGATCTACAGCGAATCGACCGACCTTACGGTCACAAGCTGGAATGCCGCGGCCGAGCGGCTCTTCGGCTACAGCGCCGACGAGATGATCGGGCGCAACGTGGCGATGCTGGTGCCGCTCGCCCGCCGTGCCGAGATGCTCGAACAGCTTAGCGCAGGCTCGCACACGGGCAAGGCCGAGCACTTCGAAACGACGCGTCAGCGCAAGGACGGCAGCAGCGTCGAGGTCCTCATCACCCGCTCGCCGATTTTCGATTCCGCCAGCAAGGCCGCGAGTTTCTCGGTCATCGCGCACGACATCAGCGCGAGCAAGCACCTCGAGGCCGAGCTGACCGCGGCGCGCGATGCCGCCCTAGAGGCGGCTCGCGAAGTCGGCGTTCCTGGCCAACATGAGCCACGAGATCCGCACGCCGCTCAATTTGGTCATCGGGATGACCGGCCTGCTGCTCGACACCAAGCTGACGCCGGAGCAGGGCGAGTACGCCCACGACGTGCGCGAGAGCGGCGAAGCGCTGCTCACGTTGATCAACGAAATTCTGGATTTCTCCAAGCTTGCCGCCAGCAAGGTGCAGCTCGAAGAGATCGATTTCGAGTTGAGCGCCGCAGTCGAGGGGGCCGTCGAGCTGGTCGCCGAGCAGGCCCGGCGCAAGGGCCTCGAATTGACTATATCGATCGACCCCGAGGTGCCGCAGGCGTTGCGCGGCGATCCCGGCCGCCTGCGCCAGGTGCTGCTCAACCTGCTCGGCAACGCGATCAAGTTTACCGCCCACGGCGAGGTCGCCGTGCAGGTCGACAATCTCAGCGAAAACCCCAGAGGAATAATCCTGCGTTTCGAGGTGCACGACACCGGCGCCGGAATCCCCGAAGACAAGCTACACCTGCTGTTCCAACCGTTCAGCCAGGTTGACGCCTCGACCACTCGCCACTTTGGAGGCACCGGCCTCGGCCTCTCGATCGCGCGTCAACTGGTGGAATGCATGGGCGGAACTATGTCCGTGTCGAGCACGCCCGAGTGCGGTACCACCTTCTGGTTCACGGTGAAATTCGCCCGCGCGCTGCACGTCGGGAAACAGCCCTCGGAGCGCTTCGCCTCGTTCGCCAATGTGAAGGCGCTCATCGTCGACGACAATGCGACCAGCCTGCGGATCCTGGGAGCCCAACTGGCCGCGTGGAAGATGGAAGCCGCGACCGCCGAGTCGGCCGAGGCCGCGCTCGACATAATGCGCGCGGCCCTCGCCTCGCGTCCCTTCGAGATCGTGCTGAGCGACGTGCAGATGCCTGGAGTGGACGGAATCGAACTCGGCCGAAGAATCAAGACCGATCCGGCGCTCGCTGCGACCGGGCTGATCCTGGTGTCGTCCGTGGGTACAGCGCAAGACTTCGCCCAGCGCCTGCAGGGGCTCGAGGTGGACGCCTGGCTGACCAAGCCGATACCGCAATCCTTGCTTTATAACGCTCTCCTCAATGCCCTGGTGCACAAACAACGCACCAGGCCGGAGAAGCAGTCCGTAGCGATGGCGGATAGCGCATCGGCCGAGCCTTCATCTCGCGCGAAGCTGCCCGCGGGACGGAGGCTCAGGGTTCTGCTCGCCGAGGACAACTCGATCAACCAGAAGATGGCGAAGTTCCAGCTGAAAAAGATGGGCGTCGAGGTCGATTGCGTGGCCAACGGACGCGAGGCGGTCGAGGCGGCGATCCGGATACCTTACGACGCGGTCCTTATGGATTGTCAAATGCCAGAGATGGACGGTTACGAGGCCACCAGGGAGATTCGGCGGCATGAAGGAACCGAGCGCCACACCCGGATAATCGCGCTGACCGCAAATGCCCTTAGCGGCGACCGCGAAACCTGCCTTGACGCCGGCATGGACGCCTACGTCAGCAAGCCCGTGAAGCCGGAAATCCTTGAGGGCATCCTCGCCGAGGTTGTCGTGCCGGATGATGCGACGGCGGCCACGACTCCCGATGGAGCTTCTTCCGATACGCCGCCGTCGGAGGCGGCCGCGGCGGTCAGCGCCGCAATCCCACCTGTTTGAGCAGCGGCATCACGGCGCGCTCGAAGTAGGCGAGTTCCTCGTGATAGTCGAGAAAGCCGAGAATCACGCCCTCGATTCCCATCGCGCTTATCGTCTTGAGCTGATCCACCGCCTGCTCGGGCGTGCCGACGATCGGATAGCCGCCCCATCCGAGGATGAAGCGTTCGCCGAAGCTCCGGATCTGCTCTTGAAACGAGCCGCTCTCGATTCCCAGCACCTTCATGATGTTGGTCGCGGCTCCCCAATCGCCCTTGTCGAGGATCTCGCGCCGGACCTCCAGGGCTTCGCGCTCGTTATCGCGGCAGATCATCATCGCATAGGTCATGGCGCCGATTTCTCGCCGGTATCCGTGCGCGCGCCGGCGCAGATCGGCGATCACTTCCCGGCCATGCTCGATCGTATCGAGCGTGAGGAAATTAAAATCGACCTCGCGCGCCGAAAACTCGAGCCCCGCGGGCGAGTTGCCCGCGTTTACCAGCACCGGATACGGCTTCTGCAGCGGCTTGGGATGGGCCTGGCCCTGGCTGATGCGGAAATATTTGCCCTCGAGATCGAACGGCTCTTCCTCGGTCCACAGCCGCTTGACGATTCTGAGCCACTCGGCGCCGAAGGCGTAGCGTTCGTCGTGCTCGCGCTGAGGCGCGCCGAACATCTCCATCTCGGGCGTGAACCAGCCCATCACCAGGTTCAAGCCGAAGCGTCCGCGCGAGATGTGATCGACGGTCACGCTCTGCTTGGCCGCGACGATCGGATGGACGGTCGGCACGTGCGAGGTCGAAAAGACCATGATGCGCTCGGTCGCCGCCGCGAGCCCCGCCGCCCAGGTGTTTGTTTCAAAGCAGGTGCCGTTGAAATCGGTGGTGCCGCCGAACCCGCGCCAGCGCGCGATCGGCACCAGCATCTCGAACCCCATCGCTTCGGCGTGCCGCGCGATCGCGAGGCTGTGCTCCCACGTCGCGCGGTAGGTGGTCTCGGCGTGGGAGACGGTCAGGCCGTTGCTGCAGTTGGTGCCGAAGAGCCCGAGCTTGAGCTTCTGATCGTTGTAGAGCGGACAGTTGGGGCGCTCGAGTATAGCCGTTCGTGCCATTCGCCTGTAACTACTGCTTCTGTGCCGCAAGCCACGATTCGGTTTCGACGAGCGTTGCCTTGAGCTTCTCGATCAGCAGATCGATCTCCCGGGCGGTGATGATGAGCGGCGGCGACATGCACACGCTGTCGCCGACCGCGCGGATCAGCAGCCCCTGTTCGCGCGCCGTGTCGCGGAAGTGGGCGCCGACGCCAAGCGCCTCCGGGAACGCCTCGCGCGTGCGCGGATCGCGCACCAGTTCGACCGCGGCCATCAGGCCGAGCGCGCGGATATCACCCACGATCGGCGAGCTGCGCAGCTCCTGCAGCCGCTGGCCCAGCCGCTCACCCATCTTGCGCGCGTTTTCGACGACGCCGTCGCGCTCCATGATCTCGAGCGTCTTGAGCCCGGCCGCACAGCACGCCGGATTGCCCGTGTTGGTAAAGCCGTGCCACACCGCCGCGCCGGCCGGCGACTCCAGCAGCGTCTTGTATATCCGTTCGTGAACGATCACCGCGCCGAGCGGCAGATAGCCGCTGCTGATGCCTTTGGCGCACGAGATGATGTCCGGGCGGACGTCCCAGTGCTCGCAGGCGAACATCTTGCCGGTGCGCCCCGCGCCGGTGATGACTTCGTCCGCGACCATCAGCACGTCGTACTTGTCGCAAATCTGACGGATGCGCGTCCAATATTCCTTGGGCGCGGGAATCACGCCGCCCGCCCCCATCACCGGCTCTGCGATGAAGAAGGCGACCCGGTCCTGCCCCTCGGCGAGAATCGCTTTTTCGAGTTCGTCAGCGCACGCGACCGCGCAGGAGGGGTATTCCTTGCCGAGCGGGCAGCGATAGCAGTAAGGCGGCGCGATGTGCCGCACGTCGGGCAGCATCGGCTCGAAGAACTCGTGGAAGTGATCGATCCCGGTCAGGCTCGCGGCGCCGCACGACGAGCCGTGGTAGCCCTTGATGCGGGCGATCGCGACCGTCTTGTGCTTGAAACCGCGCAGGCGCTGGTACAGCCGCGTAATCCGGATCACCGATTCATTGGCTTCCGAACCTCCGCTGGTGAAAAAGACACGGTTGAGCGCGGGCGGCGCCAGCGCGGCGAGCCGCGCGGCGAGCTCGATCGCGGGCGGCGTCGAGATGTTGAGCAGCCCGAGATGGAACGACAGCGTTTCGAGCTGCTGGGCGACCGCGTCGGCGATTTCCTTGTTGCCGAAACCGAGATTGACGTTCCAGATCGCCGAGCTGCCGTCGAGATACTGCTTGCCGTTGGCGTCCCATACGTAAACGCCCTTGCCGCGGGCGATGATCAGCGGGCCCTTGGCCGCATGCTCGGCGGGCGACGCGAAACCCGGCAGTTTGTGCTTGCGATCGAGTTCTTCGAGCCTCTTCGCGTCGATTTCAAAACGCAGCGCGCTCTTCGCGCCCGCCGGTTTCTGTGCCGTAGCCATGAAAGCTTCTCCTGTTTTCCGATTGCGCTGCCGCGCCGCCGCTCCTAGAGTCTCGGGCGGGTTTCAGGCGCCGGATTTTCCTCTGAGCGCCCCGCGCCATTTGGCCGTGGCCTCGCGATCGACGGCGAGCGACTCGTCTTCTGCGCGCCCGGCGAACATCACGCCGTACACCTGCCGCGCCTGCTCCGGCGTAACCAGTCCCTCGAGCACGTCCGTCCGCACCATCTCGGGATCGCGATCGAGCGGGCTGCCGTAGCCGCCGCCGCCGCTGTCCATTCCGACTATATATTCGCCGGGCTGGATCTGCTCGGCCGACACCGAGGGCAGCTCGTGCTCGTCGCCCTCGCGATCGATCTTGGCCGCGTAGCAGGCCTCGCCCGTATGCCCGCCGAGCACGCCTTTGGGCGGGTTGTGGTGGCCGTCGAGCGGATAGACCACGGTCATCGCGTCGTTGCGGGGGCCGTATTCCACGCGCGCGCCGGGCGCGCCGCGGAAGCGGCCCGCGCCGCCCGAGTCGGCCACCAGCCGAATTGCCCGGTAGATGATTGGATATTTCTGCTCATCGATCTCGATGCTGTCGCGATACATCAGGCCCGCCACCACGGGCAGGCCGTAGTTGATCCAGCCGTCGTTGTGCGGGGTGCCCGGGCCGCCGTTGGCGCTGATGAAAAGCTGGTTGACGTAGGGCGCGCCGCCGCGGCGAAAATCGCCGCCCGAAATAACCCCGTAGCCGGGGCCCATCCCGAGGCCGCCCTCGGCAAGCCCGTAGCCCTCGCCGAGCTGGGCGAACGCGGCCTGCGTGATGTTGACCAGGCGGTCGCCGATATTGGTGGTCGCGACCGAGCACGAGGTCGGAAAGCGCGGGATTCCGACCACGCAGTTCTCGCGCAGATGCACCGTGATGCGCCGGAAGCTGCCGGCGTTGTGCGGCACGCCCGGATCGATCGAATTGAACAGTCCCGTCACCGTGTTGTTGATCGCGCAGGTCTTCGATTCGTTCAGCCCGCACGGCACGCAATCGATATTGTCGCGCAGATCGATCTCGACCCGGCCCTCGGCCGCGTCGATCTTGACCTTGACCTTCAGCGGCACGCCCTCGGGCACGGCGGGGAACGGATCGTGGGCGCCGGTGCCGGTGAATTCCGCCGACGGAAGCTCCTTCAGCGCATGGATCATCCGGCGCTCGGAGTAGTCGAACCACTCCCGGATGAATTCGCGAATCAGCTCCTTGCCGAACTTGGCGGTCAGCTCCTTCAGCCGGCGCTCGCCGATCCGCGCCGAACCGACCATCGCCAGGTAATCGCCGTACCATTGGTCGGGCACGCGGATCCGCCGCCTGCACATCCGGATGATGTCGTCGATGTCGTGATAGTTGCGCTGGACCTGGACGCAGGGAAAGTTGAGCGCGCCTTCCTCGTAAACGTCGCCGGCAAAAGGCGCGTAGGTGGTCGGCAAGCTGTTGCCGCAGTCCGCCTGATGAGCCTTCGCGCAGCAGGTGAAGAGATGCTCGCCCTCGACGAACACCGGCACCAGGATCGTATGGTCGGCGCTGTGCGTGTTGCCGAGGTACACGTCGTTATGCAAAAAAGCGTCGCCTTCGACGAGATTCGGATGCAGATTGCACATCGCCTCGCCCAGGAACTGCGAGCCGAAGACGTGGACCGGCAGACCCTCGGCGGAGGCCAGCATCTGGTTGTCGCCGGTAATCAGCGAGCAGGAAAAATCGCGCGCCATGTTCAGCACCGCCGAGCGGCCCGAGCGGAGCAGCGTGTTGGTCATCTCGCGGCATACGCTGTCGAGGCGGTTGGCAATTACGGCGAGCAGCGCCGCGTCGAGCTTTCCGTCCGCGGTTCGTGTACTGGTGGCCATGACGGTTTTCTACCTCGCCCTTCCCTGCCCGGTCCCGCCGCCTAGGCGTCGCCGACCTCGAGCAGGTAGTTGTGCAATTCGGTCACGCGCGCGCGGCTGCCCGGATAGACGACTATCGTGGTGGTCGGCTCATCGATGATCGCGGGTCCCTCGAGCGTCATCCCCGGCGCAAGGCTCTCGCCATGATAGCGCGGTGTCTCGAGGTCGCGATGGCCCGCAAAAAACATCGCGCGGTTGCTTCTCGGCGCCGGCAGGGCCGCAGCATGCGCGGCCGTTTTACTGAGCGGCGGCCCGGTCAGCGCTGCGGTCACCCTGCCCCGCCAATAAACGCATTCGACCTGCTGGCCCGGCTCCTTGACCGCGAAGACTCGCTCGTGCTCGCGATGAAACGCCCCGATCATCGCATCGAGGTCGGCCTGGCCGTCGAACCTGCCGCGGGGCAGCGCAACGTCGAGTTCCCATACCTGGTACGGATAGCGCGCCTCGACGAAGTACTCGCGCCTAAAGCGCGTGAGCCCGCGTTCGCGCAACTCGGCCTCCAGCCGCTCCATCGACGCGGTTATGTCGTCCAGAACCCGGTTGACCGTGTCGAACGAAAAGTCGCCGGTGAACGCGAACGCGCTTTGCGTGAACTCGCTCACGATATCCGAGTATTGGCCGCCGCAGGCGCTGAGCGCGCCGGCCGTGCGCGGGACTAGAACCTGGCGGCATCCTAGCTCCCGCGCGATCGGCACGATATTGAGCCCGGCGGCGCCGCCGCCCGCGACCAGCAGGCTCTCGCGCGGATCGATACCCTGGTTAATCGTGATGTCCTTGATCGCGCCAACCATGTGATCGCCGGCAACCTCCATGATCGCGCGCGCCGCATCCTTCAGATCAAGGCCCAGACGCGAGGCGATTTTCCCAACCGCGGTCGCGGCGGCGTCGGCGTGCAGCCGCATCCGTCCGCCCAAGAAGTAGTCCGGATCGATATAGCCCAGCACCGCCGCCGCGTCGGTGACCGTCGGCTCGGTGCCGCCGCTGCCGTAGCATGCCGGGCCCGGTTCGGCGCGCGCGCTCTGAGGGCCGACGCGCAGCAATCCGCCGGGATCGATCCAGGCGATGGAGCCGCCGCCGGCGCCGATGCTGCGGACGTCAACCGACGCCATCCCGGTGATATGCCCGGTAAAGATGGAGCCGAGCCAGGTCTCGCGCGTGAACGTGATCGTGCGATCGTGCACGAGGCTCACGTCGAAGCTGGTGCCGCCCGCGTCGCACACGATGAGATCGCGCGGGCCGACCTCGGCCTCGCCATAGGTGCGTCCGGCGACCGGCGCCATCGCGGGCCCCGATTTGACCAGGAAGATGGGGCGCTGGACGACGTCGCCCGCGTGCATCACGCCGCCGAAAGAGGTCGCGACCAGCAGTTGCCCGGCGAAGCCGGCGCGGCGAAAATCCTCCTCCATGTCGCGCAGATGGCGCTGCATCAGCGGCTTCAGCGAGGCGTCGATCGCCGCCGACGATGCGCGGCGATATTCGCGGATGATCGGGTTGAGCCGCGAGGATAGCGTGTAGGGAACGCCCGGCAGCTCCGCCTCGATCAGACGGCCGAGCGCCTCCTCGTGCGCCGGATTCGCCGGCGACCACAAGAGGCAAACCGCGATCGCCTCGACCCCGCGCTGAGCTACGCGGCGAAGCGTCGCGCGCGCCTGCTCCTCGTCGAGCGGCACTACGGCGTTGCCCTCGGAATCGATCCGCTCGCGAATCTCGAACGTAAGGCGCCTCGGCACATATGGCTCGATCGGCGGGTATGCGAGGTTGAAGGGATCGAGCTTGCCGCCTTCGCGCAGCACGAGGATGTCGGGGAACCCTTCGGTGACCAGGAACGCCGTGCGCGCGGTGTTGCGTTCGATAATCGCGTTGGTCGCGTGCGTGGTGCCGTAAATTACGAGACCGGTGTTGCGCAGCACGTCGCCGACGCCCACTCCCAGCTGCTCGGACGCCATCTTGAGCGCGCCTTCGATGCCGACGAAGATGCGCTCGTAGGTCGTCAGCGACTTGCCCAGCACCAGGCCGCCGCGTTCGTCAGCCAGTACGAGATCGGTAAAGGTTCCGCCCGTGTCGATCGCAATCCGATAGGCCACCTGCGCCGGTCCTCCCTGTCGCCAGAATGCGGATGCTTGCCGCGCGCTCCATTTAGAGCAGAAGCGCCAGCGTCGAACCAGATTCCATCAGTCCGTTTGGATTAGCAGCCTCGCGGGCAAATGAAAACCGAAACCGCCGGCTTGAATGTTTAACGCGCATTTTCCTTGACAGTTCGAAATCAGGCGATCTAGGTTCGGCTGTTATCGTCACGGGCAGCGATTCGGCGGCTCGAGGACGGGCAAACCACGCGGACGTACCGCTCGAAAACACATTGATCAAGGACTGGGGAGGCGAGACATGGCTGAAGGCAAAGCAAAGAAAATGTGGGCGCTGCCCGGCGCGCAGCTCACCGCGCCGCAGTCGCTGCTGATGCATGGTGGCGACGCGACCTTGATGCTCGATCTGCCGTGCCCTTCGTTCCTCATCGAGCATCCCAAGGGCCTGGTGCTGTTCGACACCGGCTGCAACCCGAAGATCATCGACGACGCGGTCGGATATTGGGGCGACGTGGCAGCCCATCTGCCGCTCAAATGGAGCAAGTCCGATACGCTCGACAAGCAGATCCAGAACGTCGGCTACAAGACCTCGGACGTGAAGTACGTCATCCTGTCGCACTCGCATCTCGACCATTCGGGCGGCCTCACCTATTTTCCCAACGCCACCTTCCTGGTCGGCAGCCGGGAGCTGCAGTACGCCTACTGGCCGGACGTGGATCGGCGATGGGCTTTCATCCTCAACGACTTCCTGCCGACCCGCTCGTACAAGTGGATGGAGCTGGATTGCGACTTCGATCTGTTCGGCGACGGGGCGCTGCAATTCCTGCTCACGCCCGGTCATACGCCAGGCGAGTGCTCGCTGCTGGTGAACCTCCCTAATCGCAGGTTCCTGCTGACCGGCGACACGACGCATCTGCGCGCCGCGGTCAACGCGGAAGCGACGATGGGAATCGACGTGAATCCTTTCCAGTCGGTCCATTCGCTGCGGCGAATCAAGGCGATCCGCGACATGTGGGGCGCCACGATGTGGATCACGCACGATCCTGACGACTGGAAGGAGTATCCGCACAAGGTCGAATAACGCGGACCTTATAGATGCCGCTTTATGAATGCCGTTGCGAGCGGTGCGAGCTCACCTTCGAGGTGCTCGCACCGCTCAGTTCATCGGGGATGCGCTCGCGCCCCTGCCCTAACTGCGGCCGCGCCGCGCGCCGCATCATCTCGGCGGTCGCCTTCACGGTCGAAGGCGGAACGCGCGCGAGCTCGACGCAGGACGTAACGCAGCTCAAGGTGCCACCGGCGGCGCGGCTATGCTGGATGGATGATCGATCGGCGGCGCGCTACGCCGCGTATAAGCACGGACGCGGCGCCGAGTACGACGACAAGGTGCACGCGCGCGAGGAAGCCGAGAACAAGCGCGGAGCGCCGCCGCCGGCCAAGCCAGCCGCCGCGGCGCACGAGCACGGCCATTCGCGCTCGCACGCGGCGATGACCGCCGTGCGCAAGGCGAACGCGGCCAAGGCCAAAGCGGCGGCAAGCCGCCCGCGGCCGCCCGCCTGAATTCCGCTTCGGGGATTTTTGATCGTCGTTTCTGACGTCATTTCTGACCTTCTCCCCCGGACACGGGGTGGAGGTCGGAATTACTGGCCCGCGGACGAGGTGGTTTGCGGGCCGCCCTTGACGAACGCTATCGCCACGCCGCTCATGTAATGGCCGCCGTGGCCGACCTCGCCGACTTCGGGGTCGTGCATGCGCTGCGACACGTTAGCGCTCTTCGCCGAGACGGTGGAACTGGCGCCCGAGTCCCAGCCTACCAGTTGATCGCCCTCGTGCTGACTCTTGTCCGAGGTGATCACGATCGCGTCGGCTCCAATCTCGCACGCCTTGCGCTTGATCACCGGCAGGAGGTCCACGTCTTTGGCCGACTGATCGCCCCAGGTATCCAACAGCGCGAGTTGCTGAACGTCGGTGGTAGGCATCGAGGTCAGCACCTGTATCGGACAATCAGACGCCTTGGCTGGACGCATCACGGAAGTCATCGGGCTGACGGTGGTCGACGGCGTCGGCACCTCGAATTCGAAGCATCCGGCGATCGACAGCACGATAGCGGCGAGCGCCAGGGCCAGAGCTCCCTGCGCCCCGTATCGCGACGACATGGCTGGCAGTCCATTCGACAATTTTACTGGCAACAACTTCATCATTCGCTTTAATTATTGTTTTGGCCAAGGCGCACCGAACTTACGGTTTAGCCGGCGGCGCGCCCTCCTCGCCCGAGTCAGTCGGCGGGCCCTTGAGCTTGAACGTCCCCTGGTCCGCGATACCGCCGTTCATATAACAGGTGTACTCGCCATCAGCCTTCGGCGGATAGAAGTCATCCATAAAATACATGCACCAGCTCGTATCTTCCATCGCGACGCGAAAGCCGCGGGCGTTCACCTGTCCGGTCACCCATCCGTGCGGAGTGTTGTTGCGGCAGATCGCATTGCCCGGTCTGCATAGGTAATCGCCTTTTAGCTGGTTGCCCTCGCGCTTGAGCTTGAAGGTGATTTTCACCATGGCCGCGTTCATCGTGCTGACCGACGTGCCCTTCCAGATTCCAGTGAAGTCCGTGAGCGGATCGGGAGACGCGGCCGAGCCAACAGGGCTCGCTTCGCCGGCCCCTGCCGCCGGAGGATTTGCAACGGAATTCGATTGGCCGCCGCTCCCGCTCGAGCAGGACCATACGCCGAGCGCCAGAAGCATCGCCACTGTGACAAAACGTCGTCGCATAGGCCTACAAACCCCTCTCCGGCGCCGGCGCAACGCTCTTGCGCTCAAGCTTTGCGCGCCTTGGGCAGGACTTCCTCGCCGAGGCGCTGGATACATTCGAGCACCTTCTCGGGTGACGGGCCAAGCGGGACCCTGATACGCAGGACGTACCAGTCCACGCCACCCATTATCGTGTTCCAGCGGTCGAGCGCCTCGAGCCAGTCGTCCTTGGTGCCGACAATCGCATGCCCCCGGCCGCGGATCTTGTCCAGCGTAAAGTCGCTCTCCGAGGCGAAATCCTCTGTTGGCACAAGCATGCCATTTCTAAAGTAAAACTTGCATTCTTCCAACCACAGGCGGCCGAACGTCTGCTCGGCCTCTTCGCGGCTCGACGCGAGCCATCCGTCGCGAAACAGCGCGATGCTGGGCTTGCGGCCGGCCTTGGCAGCCGCCTCGCGATAAATCGAGACCTGGGCCTTGATGTTCTCGATGCGATCGAAGAACGGCGCCGCCGACCATGCGTCGCTCATCCGGCCCGCCCGAGCGATCGACTTCGGTCCGAACGCACCGATCCAGATAGGCGGACGCGGCCGCTGATAGGGCTTGGGCGTCACGTGAATCGCGTCGAAATTGAAGTACTTGCCATGATGGGCGAAGGGTCCGACGGTGGTCCACGCCTTCTGGACGATTTCCATCGTCTCCTCGAAACGGCCCTCGCGCTGTTTGATCGGAATTCCGAAGTGCGCGAAGTAGTCCTTGTGATAGCCCGCGCCGACGCCCAAGATCAGCCGTCCGCGCGAGAGCACGTCGATCAGCGCGGTCGATTGCGCGAGATGCACCGGGTTGTAGAGCGCCGGCATCAGGATATCGGTGCCTATTTTGACCCGCCTGGTGCGCGCCGCGATCGCCGCCAGCAACGGCAGCGGACTCGGAAACATGCATTCGGTGCGGGCATGGCGCTCGGGCACGAAGACGCCGTCAAAACCGCAGCGCTCGGCCTGCTCGGCCTCGCTCAGCAACTGCTGGGCGAAGTTTGCAGAGCGTTCGGGTTCGGGCTCGGGCTGCGCATACGGTCCGCCGTGCGTGTCCGGCATGTAAGCGAACGAAGCCATCGGATTCTCCCGGGGCGGGCGGCTCAACTCAAAGATTTAAGGGGAAGTCATGAAAAACGGGCCGCGCCAGCCACCCATGCCTTTTAGCGGAAGCTCCATCCAATTAAAATGCCCGCGCGCCCAATCGAGTTCCCGTCGGCTTCACGCGACAGAATCGAACTGCGGACTGAAGGATACATCTCACTGAAAAGCTTTCGGCCCGCCGGGTTTCGCGCTACAAGTCTTGGGATCGGATAACCGTAAAGGAGGCTCATCATGCTCTTCATGCTGAAGGCGAACATCGCCAAGCCCGCCAACGCGTCGAACAAGGAGTTCTACACCGTGTGGCGGCACGAATCCGAGGCAGCCCTGGCCGCGGTAAAAGGCGGCGCGATCAAGGGAATCTGGAAGGTCGCCGGCCGCCCAATAATCATCGCCGTCATCGACGTGCCGAGCGCCGACGATCTCGACCATGCGATTCACGAACTGCCGATCTGGAAAATGGGCTACGCGCATATCGCGGCCGAAACCGAGGTTTTCGCGCTGAGACCCTACGAGAACTGGGCCGAGGACCTGAAAGAGCTGTCCAAGGGCTAGATCCGGTCGCAGTGGATGAATTGTCGATAGATCGTTTCGGGGCGGCGGGCCGCAGCTGGCCCGCCTCCATCCCGAAACGCGCCCCAGCCCGGTTCGGGGACGCTTCGACCCGGCAACGCATGTCGCCAGTCCAAGGAGAAATCGTGAACTTCGGCTTCACTCTGTTCTTCCGCAATCCGCCGCCGGCCAAGGTTTCCTTCGCCGAGCTCTATCGCAAGGAAATCGAGCTTGCCGTCGCCGCCGAGGACCTCGGCTTTGACACCATCTGGCTGACCGAGCATCACTTCGTCGACGACGGCTATGCGCCGTCGCTTCTGCCGATCGCGGCGGCGATCGCCGCGCGCACCAAGAAGGTCCGCATCGGCACCTTCGTGCTCCTGCTGCCGCTCCACAACGCGCTGCGCGTGGCCGAGGACGCCGCCACCGTCGATATCATCTCCAACGGCCGCCTCGACCTCGGCCTGGGCCAGGGCTACCGCGTGCCGGAGTTCGTCGGCTTCAACATCCCGCGCAACGAGCGCGGTCCGCGCCTGGAGGAAGGTACCGAGGTTATCCGGCGCGTATGGACCGAGCGTAACGTGACGATGGACGGGCGGTTTAACAAGCTCACCAATGTCACCGTAATCCCGGGCCCGGTGCAGAAGCCGCATCCGCCGCTCTGGCTTGCAGCGCGCGGCCCCAAGTCGATCGGGCGCGCCGCGCGCAACGGCTATCATTTCATGGGCACCGGCGGCGTCGATCAGCAGCAGATGTACGACGCGGCGCTCGTGGAACATGGACGCGAACCCGAGGATTACAACATCGCGCAGTTGCGGACCGTCTTCGTCGCATCGAAGCGCGACAAGGCGTGGGACGACGCAGAAGCCGGCGCCCACTACATGATGAGCTGCTACGGCAAGTGGTTCGTCGAGGCCAACGACCTCCCGGGCGACCAGGCGTACGGCTCCAACCTTCCGCCCGTCGGCAAGCTGCGCCAGTCGGAGACCGCCGCGCTGTTCGGCGAGCCGTTGCTGATCGGCACTCCGGACGAGGCGATCGCCGGCCTGGAGGACTACTTCGGCCGCACGCGCGTTACCCACCTGGTGGCGGCGATGGATTTACCGGGGATGGATCCGCGCAAGGTGCGCCGGAGCATGGAGCTTTTCGCCAAGGAGGTGATGCCGCATTTTCGGCGCAAGGCGCGCAAGGCGGCAACCCCGGCGAAAAAGAAGAAGTAACCGCGATGCGGTTTTTACTCCGCGCCCTCGCGATCGTAATCGCGCTCTGCTGTATGGCGGCCTGCCAGGCCGCGATACAGGCGCAGCAGGAGCAGAAGGCGGTCGCGCTAAAGCGCGACACCACGTTCGATCGCGAGCGCATCCTGATCTCGACCGGCGATCTGAGCAATCCGCACGAGAAGCTCGGCGACTTGAGCTACAGCGAGCCACTCAACTCCGAGACCATCGACAGCACGCATATCAACGAGAAGCTGCGCCAAATGGCGATCGACAAATGGGGCAACCAGGTGGACGCGCTGATCTTTCTGAAGAGCGGACCCAACGCCGACGCGACCATGATCACCGCATCATGCGTCGCCGTCCGGGTGATCGGTGATTGCGACTTCTGCCGTCACAACTTCACGATGCCGACGAACTAGCGCGCCGGTCCGGCGCAGCCGCCGGCGGCCCGGGGACCCAGCCGAGCGGCTGGGACTCGGCCGCTGACGATGCAAAGCAACGCGCGACGGGCCCGCATGTAAACGCGGGCCCGTCGCGCGTTTGAGCCATACCCGGCGCCCGATGCGGCGCGCTACTTTATCTTCTGCAGCACCGGCATCAGGTACTTCTTGAACGTCACCGGATTTTCGGACATCGGGAAATGTCCGATCTCCTCCATGATGATGCACTCGGAGTTGCGCACCTTCTTCGCGGTCTTCTGCGTCATCTCGGGCGTGCAGGCGAAGTCATAGACGCCGGTCATGAAGTACACAGGGATCTTGCCCGAGATCTTCTCGCAATCTTCGCGGAAATCGTGATCGACGCTGTAGAAGTAGAGGTCGCCCTTGAAAATTCCGGGGCCGCCCTGCGAGTAGTACCACCAGGTTTCCTGGCGATATTCGAACGGGCTCTGCGGCGCCATCAGGCCGTTGATCGCGGTGGCACAGGCCTCGCCGCCGTGGATCTGCGCGTGCCACAGCCAATCGAGCCACCATCCAGGCGAATAGTCACAGGCTTCGATCGCGATGAGCGCGCGGAAGTAGTCGCTGTAGCGCTGCGCGAGATGCAGGCAGATGTTTCCGCCCATCGAGCTGCCCATCACCACCGGCCGATCCAGGTTGAGCTCGCGGCAGAGCGCGACCACGAAATCGGCGTAGAACTTGGCGGTGAGCTTGTACTCCTCTTTCCACCAGCCCTTGGGCGGAATCGATTTGCCGTGGCGCGGAAGGTCGAACGCGATCACGTGAAAGCGCTCGCGGATGTCGGGGTCGTTCAGCTGATGGCGCCATTCGCGCGAATCGGTGCCCGCCGTGTGCAGGCAGACGAGCGGGATGCCCTTGCCGGATTCCTCGTAGAAAATCCGGTACTCCTCGCCCTCGAACGGAACGTGAATGTAATGTCCGGTCACCGGCTCTATCTTTGCCATCTCAGTGCGCCCCCTATTCCTTGACCGCGCGCATAAGATCGAGCGCCCATGCGAACGCCCGAAGGTTCTGCCACATCACCTTGACGTCGCCCTCGATCTTGAGGCGGCCGTGCAGCGTGTGCGACATCGCGATGATGTCGTTGTACATCGGCGGCGGAACCGGCTGCACGAACTTGGCCCAGGTCTCGGCCGGCGCACGGAGCGCGAACTGGTAAGCGCTCTCGGCGCCGATCTCATGCTGCACCCGGTCAATCTCGCCCTTGTTGAAGCTTACCACGTAGGCATTCGGCCCAAACTCGAGCATCACGTCGGCGCTGAAATGGCGGCCGAGCAGGCGCGCGACGCTGTCCCGGTTGACCATCTTCTGCCAGCGCTCCACCCATCGAACGTCGAAGGCAGGCATAGCTTTCCTCCTGGCGGTTGTGGGGCCTTCCCCGTTCGCCATCCATACCGCAGGTGCGGTTCATCGCTCAAGGGGCGCGGTCCGGATCGGAGAGGCCGCGCCGCAGCATCCGCGTCGTTAACGTCTACTCGAGGCGCCCGGGGCAATCGGCATAGGGGGTAGCGCCGCAGCGCTACTCCCCTGCCACACCACCGGACATGCGGGTCCGCATCCGGCGGTTCGGAAGGTTGAGGTTAGTGGGCAGGTCTGGGCACTCCGAGGCGGTCGTAGTAGCGAGTGGTGAGTCCGGCGTGAACCAGCTTGGCGGCGCAAGACCACCAGCGTTGGTTGACCGCCGCGGCTGGTGCCGCGACCGCGTCCGACAGTCCTAGCCTGCGCATTTCG